>JANQGO010000364.1 GCA_028277285.1 Alphaproteobacteria bacterium
CAAGAGCCGGCACGCGGCCGACCGCCCCCGCCGAGGTCTACGAGTTCGATGCCGATCGCGGCATGGCCGCCAAAATCATCGATGGTCTCCGCGATTTGCGTGAGGCCACCGCGCTAACGCCGATATGGATGGCGCTTGGCTGGTGGGATTTCAAGCGGCAGACGCGGCGCACGGCGCTCGGTCCACTCTGGTCGATTATCGGCACCGGCATCACGGTTGCGGTCCTCGGCTATGTCTACGGCGCGATCTTGAGCATGGAACGGTCGACGACATTTCCCTATATCGCCGCCGGCATGGTGTTGTGGTTCTTCATTGCCGGCTGCATCAACGGCGGCCTCTCCGTCTACGTCGGGGCGCGCGGTGTCTTGATGGAACGCAATCTGCCGGTGGCGTTTTCGGTCTTTCGATTCGTTTGGAAGTACTTGATCGAACTGATCGTCAAGTTCGTCGTCTTCGTGTTGGCCGCCCTCTACGTCATGCTGCCGATGAACGAAACGGCACTGCTCGCGCTGCCGGGTCTCCTGCTCTTGGTCATCAACGGAATCTGGGTGGTGCTCGTCCTTGGCCCGGTCGGCGCGCGGTTCCGTGACGTCGCCCAGATCGTGTCGCCGCTGATGCTGATTGCGTTTCTCGCTTCGCCGGTGCTATGGCCGCAGGGCGTTCTCGGCGCCAACGAGTTCATCGCCCTGATCAACCCGTTCACGCACTTCCTGGCCGTGGTGCGCGACCCGTTGCTGGGCGCAGCACCGCCGATGCTGTCGGTCATCGTGACACTGGTTATCACGGCCGCAGGCTGGGTCATCGCCGTTGCGACCCACTGCTTGGCCAAAGACCGCATCGTCTTTTGGATATAGGCGCGGCCATGGCGGAACTTTTTCTCAAGAACATTTCGCTGAGCTACCCGGTCTATGGCAGCGGCGCCGGCCGCTCGCTGGTCACGGCGGCCAAGTCGATCAGCACCGGCGGCGTCATTCGCCGAACCGGGCACCGGCATGTGGAGGTCGACGCGCTTGCCGATGTCCATCTCACCGCGCGGGACGGTGATCGTATCGGCATTCTCGGCCACAACGGTGCCGGCAAGACGACGCTTCTGAAGGTTGCCGCCGGCATTCTCAAGCCGGACAAAGGTCGGATCAGGCGCGTCGGCAGAACGGTCGCCGTCATCAATCCCGCGGTCGGTCTCTCGCCGAACCTCACGGGATACGAGAACATCGAACAGATTGCCCTGCTCTACGGCATGTCGCGCGGTGAGATCGCAGAGCTTCGCCCGGACGTCCAGGACTTCAGCGAACTCGGCGAGTTCCTCGATCTTCCCGTCAGCACCTACTCACCCGGCATGAAGACTCGCCTCGCCTTCGGCGTCGCGACGGCCTTCCAGCCCGACATCCTTGTCGCCGACGAGAATATCGGTACCGGCGACGCAACGTTCGTCAAGAAGGCCCGAGACCGCATGCGCGTCATGATGGATCGGGCAAGCATCCTGCTTCTAGCGACCCACTCGGTAAAGACAATCGAGACACTGTGTAGCCGGGCGATACTGATGGAGCATGGAAGAGTTATTGCCGATGGAGACGTCACCGACATCGTCAGTCGAAATGGTCCACCACGCGACCGTCAGACAATCGTCGCGTTGAACCGGTCTCTCGCCGGACCTGATGCCGCTGTTCCATAGACACGACGCGAAGTTCGGAGCTTATTCTCATAAGTTGAAGCCTCTCACAGCAAATGCTCGAAATCCTCGTACTTCATGTATCTGCAACCGATTTCGACAACTCTGTTCTGTTGAGAAACTGATAAGAGCTTTTTTCCGCGACCGCATTCACCGATATTGAAGTTAGACGTCCTCTTATTTGACCTAATCTTGCCAATCTGTTCATCAATTGCCATCAGATCGATGTCGATTCCAATGAAACCGGACAACTGCTTCAGGACAGCTTTCGGGTCAGTCGTCAGATCGTTGAAGTCGATGCGCACGATTGAGACATCACCCTGGCGCTCGGCCCACATCCACGTGCCATAGAACTGAAAATACCACGGCATGAGATAGTCGATAATGAAGTCGTACTGCTCTGCCTCGCTACCCAGACGAGCCTTTCGACGCTCATTGAACGGCGGCATACGGAAGAACACCCCGTGTCCCGGGGCATAGAGATTGTTTGTCTTAAGGACGCTATCTGCAGATGTTGTGTTGACGAAGTTATCCCGGAGGCTGACGGCCGTATCGAAGAGATTGCGTTGAGTGACAATGCACTTGACCCCCAGATTGCGGATTATCTCCAGATTGCGTTTGCTAGCGGTGACATGTAGCTGACTTATGCTGTGTCCTATGGCGAACTTCCGAAACAAGATGCTGCTATAGCTCAGTTCCTGATCAAGCAGTGTTTCATTGCCGTGTGCATCGACTCGTACATGGCTGTAACTGGCAATCGCCAGATCAAATGCGGCTGCCATTGCCTGAACCAAAAAGGTCGATGCACTTTTTGGTGCGGCACAAACAAGAACTGATTTAGCGCCAGTTTCGAGCGGTTGGTTTTCTACTCGTCTCAGCACACGAGCAAATGCCGCCAGTTTCCCAGGATCGCTCATGATCACCTCGGCAGCCATCCGTTCTACCACGCCGCGGGCGCGTCCAGCCGTCACCTCTCTAACAACCGCCAGCGAGTAGCGGATACGCCGCTTCAGCTTGTTTCCGTAATCGATTGCGCAATCGTACTGGATTTGGCCTCCACGAACTCGCGACATAACCGTGCGCCACTCTTGCTTCTTCTACTAATTCGATATAGCACAATGCCATCTTCTAGCATTGATTTAACTAGAAAGGCGTGACGCGCCATGGGTTATCCGACCGCCAAGCGGTTCCTAGATATAGCTCAGATCTCGAGTGACTTGAGACACTCTGACCTGCCTAGTGTTCTGGAGCTTGGCAACCAGACCCTGACTATCAAAGAAGGGGACCTACCGTATCTCGAGATTTTCTTTGACCGGTATGGAGCCGCCAATAGTTTCAAAAAGTACAAGGACATGGTGGGCCACAAAGTTCATTCAGCTGACATTTATCGGGACGCAGGTTGGAACTTCTCATCCCTCGACCTCAATGGCGCAAACAACTCGCTAAAAATAGATCTGAATATATGGCCAAATAATGATCTGCTATCATTGGCCAACAATTACGACCTTATCTTAAATTTTGGAACCACAGAGCACGTATCAAATCAATTGAATGCCTTCGCAATACTTCACTACCTTTGCCGGACAAATGGAGTGATACTGCATCACATTCCTATCGTTCACTATTCATCCCACGCAATGAACTTGATAACACCAAAATTTATTCAAAAACTAATTGAATGGAACTGCTACGAGATCATTGAGTGTCGCGCTGATCATAGCCTCATCAACTCCATGATTACGTTTCATCACAATGACAGTTTTGGCTTCATGGCGAACTTCGCTGACTTTGTTGAGTGCTCGACCCTCGCCGCCATCGGCTACATCGTAGTACAAAAAAAGGTCAATAGTGCTTTCGTCCCACCTTTGGACGTTGCTGTCGAAGAATGCGCGGAGTTAAGACTTCTGCGACGGTACATCACTTACTATCGTCTATCGTCATGCAACGAGACAGCCGATGAGCGGCTCAACAAGTTTCGAAACCGCCAACCAGTTTCCCAACGTACGAAGGCACGACCGTATCGAGGCAGGCGAGCCTATCTTGATACTGAATTAGTAGGGCCGATTACCCGTGAGAGGCCCGAGAACAAACACTCTTTCGCCATCAGTCTCGGTGGATCAGCGATACAGCGCCAGTCTACAGGTGCAGCCCTTCGACGATTTCTGAACCGGACGGCATCCGCCTGGCGGCGATAGGCCTTGTGTCCTTGTTAGAAGACCGATCCAGAATGTTCACAATCGTTGCCACGTCTAGCGCTTGTAACTTCTACACCGCACCGAATGGTTCGAATGAATGAGAAAGTTGGCAGCATTGCTGCCAAACTGGCTACGTTCCAGCATGCTTTCGAAACGACAGCAGCCGATCGCGACCGACTGGCCGCGAAGTCGGACGAGCTTGCAATAAAGCATGACCAGATCCTCCTCGGCATGGTCGCCCAGATGCTAGTTCAGGATCTGAAAGTCGAGGCAGATGCGCTGGGCCCGCGCCTGCTGAACGCAACACGCACACTTTCGCTTGGTCCTCAGCTACGCAATACAAGTGACACCAGCTTCGTCGTGAACGCGGCCGCCCGCGGTCTTCTTGATGTTGCTGACGCTATGATGCGACAGGTCCATTTCAGCAAGTCGGGCCTCGATCTCGTCGAACTGTCCCGCACTCTGAACCCCGAGTTTTATGGTCAGCATCATGCTATCGACCGATTCTTTGAGAAACGGCAGGGCTTCTTGAATCATGCGGCGTATTATGCTGATGCTATAGCTGCCGGCCTTTGGCCTGACTCGGGAACACTTGAAGCGCAAAAGGCGGCGATCGAACGCGGCCTACCAAGCATTCTGCTCATCACACTTCCAAAGTCGGGGAGCGTCTTTCTCTGGACGACGATATCGGCATCCCTGCAGATGCCGACGTTCAGAGTAGCGCTCACGAAGGACATGAAGGACGAAGTGCTCGTGCCCGAACTGCTGAGAGCATTCGCAAAGGGCGGGATGATCGCTCAGCACCATTTGTCACCCAGCAAAGAGACTCTTGAAGATCTAAAGAGGTCGCACGTCAGACGTCTCGTCCTGCACATCAGAGACCCACGTCAGGCATGCGTCTCCTGGTTACACTACGGGCGAAAGATTAAGGCCACACCCGGTCGAGTCCCGCCTCACCAGTTCGCTGAGAGTTACCTGTGGCAGGAGTTTCTGAAGCCCGCGTCAGAATGGCTTCACAAATGGCTTGAGGTGGATGAGACCGACCCGGACTTAGAGATTGTGTTCTCAACCCATGAAGAAATGGCGGGACGAACGAAAGAGCATATTGAGGACCTGTTGCAGAAACTTCATGTGCCTTCCGATCAAGTGGATTTAAAACTGAGCGATCTCACGGGTGCAACACACTTCCGCAAAGGTGAAAAGAACGAGTGGCTTGACTTCCTATCGGATGACTTTAAGCGCCGCTCGACCGAGCTCATACCTAACGCGTTAGCGAGGCGCTTCAATTGGCAAGAGGTACATGTTTAATGTTGTTTGTGTTATGAGTTTCTAAAGTTCTCGACATAGTCTTTTGAATCTCGGCCTTAGGGGGTGTAGTGCCCATCGGAGACGAGAGGATAGACTTTGACGTCCAGACTTGCAGAGAGGCCGATCGAGATGATCGTTCAGGCGACTGATACCGTTCTATTCCGCGCGGGGCATTGACCAAGCCTGCTCCAACTCAGCCGGTCGACTGCTCGGAGGTTCGGGTCACCCCTGCGATTCTGCCCCTGAAGATCCGCCAGAACTCTCATGAAAAAGCAAATGCGCTGAAACGCTCGACAACGTGAGCGTCGATATTGCGTGCCTTCCGGAGAATAGACTTACACCAAGTGGCCAAAATCCTTTGGATCCATGTATCGCGAGCCGATGTCTTTCAATCTTTCTTGTTGATCTCTCGTCAATTTCTCTTTGCCACGCCCGGAACGACCGACATTGTAGTTCGAACTGATGTTATCGTTCTTTAGTTCCGCCAACCGCTCTCTCACCGATACAGTGTCCATCGGTACATCGAAGAATCGAGAGATTTCGCTAAGCGATCCTAGTGGGTCTGTCGCCAGATTGTCGTAACTGACGCGCAAAAGGGACAACCCGACCCTACGCTCAGCCCATATCCAGGATCCATAGAACTGAAAGTACCAGGGCATCAAATAGTCGATGATGTAGTCGTACTGCTCTGCTTCGGTTCCCAGGCGAGCCCGACGCAGTTCATTGAAAGGGGACATCCGGAAGAACACACCCTGTCCCGGCTTGTAAAGATTGTCCTTCTTAACAACGCTATCGCGTGGCGTTGTTTTGACGAAGTTGTCCCGAAGGCTGACTGCTGTATCAAACAGGTTGCGCTGCGTGACAATACACTTGACCCCAAGATTGCGAATGATCTCCAGATTGCGTTGGCTGGCAGTGACATGCAACTGACTTACGCTGTCTCCTATGGCGAACTTCCGAAACAAGATGCTGCTATAACTCAGCTCCTGATCAAGCAGTGCTTCATTGCCGTGTGCATCGACTCGTACATGGCTGTAGTTAGCGATGCCGAGGCCAAATGCGGCTGACATCATATGGACCAAAAAAGTAGATGCGCTTTTTGGAGCAGCACAGATTAGGAATGCTCTCGCTCCACCGCTGACTGAGCTGTTTTCCACTTGCCTCAGGAGGCGAACAAAATCTGCCATCTGGCCAGGATCACTCGTCAGTAGATCAGCGCTCATCCGCTCAAAAGAACTTTGAGTACGACCCGCCAGTATCTCGTTCAGAATTTTGACTGAATAGTCGATCCGGCGTTTTAGCTTCCCAAACACTGCGCTCCCACCAACATATGGAACCGTCGGCATCAAACCGGGCCATCTGCTACAGGCGCGCGAGACTTGTCACGAAAGGTCATATGTTGACTTGCGTTCACCGGCGCCAATTCATGTATTCCAGAAGACAATTGGGCACGGCCGCATTTGCACAGTCCACAAGGGGCTGCGATAAGTTCTCCCGCCATTCGTTCGGGTCGCCTGATCGAAAGTGAACTTCCTCAGACTTTTCAATTGAAGGCTGAGCGAACTCGGAATGGGGAACCGAAAAATGATCGAGAACACGGTCTACATAGCTTGGAATGTCCGAGGCTAAGGCCTCGTAGTCGCAAAGCAGTATCTTGTGATTCTGACCTTCGTGGATCCGCAACCAGTCCTTAGTCCATTGCACCAAACTCGGCAGATGATTTGCGATCTGCCATTCGAACTTTCTGACAAATGGCCACTCAAGATATCCGCAGGGTATCATCGGCGCGACCCTCAGCAGGTCCTCATACCTTCCCTGTTCAAACAGTTTTTCGACGTGATGGAACCAACTCCAAAGGGCCTGCCTTGGGTCTCGCAGATGGACAACAAACCGTCCAAAAAAATGGTCGAGCATCTGAAGGTTCGTCGCGGAAGAATCGAGATGCGCCATAGAAAAGCAGTTACCTGAACATGCAGCCTTTGCTTTCGATAAGTCGAGCGAGTCTGATGGAAATCCGTTAAGAGAGATATGCATGTACCGAAGGCCTAGGCCAAGCGTAAAGAGCTTCATAAGGTAGAGAGTCCCCGACTTCGGCATGGTCACAAAGAACATGGACCGCAGTTTGAGCCTTCCCTCGACCGCTCGTGGCGCCAACGCACCAGCGTTCACTGTTTCATTGTCAGCGGCAAACTCTCTAAGCTGATCTAACTCTAATAGAAGCCGGTCGCGGTCGCGAGCCGTTGTCTCATAAGCGTGCCGATATTCAGCAACCTCGCTTGACAGCCTCTTGACTTGCGCCTGAAGGTCAATTGGGTCAGGCAGTCGAGCCATGTCGGACTCTCGCGACTTCGACACTGTGCCAACCTGGGCGCCTTTAGAGGTCTTCTCAACCATGGGCAATGATAAAGCAGTCACTTACTGACAATTTCTTGATCAATTGTTGCCTTTGCCACGTCAACTTAGCAAGAACATTAGCTGACTCGCACCTAGGTTGAAGTCGTAGTACATCCGAGCAACACATACAAAGTCGAAATTGCACAACCGAGGCGACGCTCGAGAGCGAACCAGCCTCGAGAGCGTTCAGGCAATCTTCGATGAGCCGACTGGAGACGACCATGGTATGGCTACGTCACTCGATGGCTCTACGCCGCTTACGGCCGTGTTATGCCTTGGCTGGCGCTAGCCGAAGGTGTTGCAAAGCTCATACGAAGCAAACAAGACCTCCCCGACGTTCCTCGGAAGAATCCTAACCAAGCTTCGAACCTGGTACATCACGTTAAGCTTGACGCATGTGCTGAGCCAGACATCTCGCTGTCGACCGCGCGCTCTTTTTTGAGCAGTTTGGATGTTGAATCGAGAAACTTCACTTTCGTACTCTGTTCGGTCACCTTCGTAAGCGTATCCATGGCGTGGAGTTCATATCCAATTTGACCGCGATCAACTCAGCGCCCACCACAACACACCGCCAGCAGATAATGCGCCATCTTGTGGTAACCGGTGTGCACCACTTCATCGTTCATGCTGAACAGAAAGACAGTGTGAAAGTACGCCTCCATCAGCGCCTTTAGGTCCGGCCCGGTTTTGCAGTTGATGTGGCCCAGCTTGCTGCCGGGCGACGCGTGAACCTGGGATTCCAAGGACGGCATGCCGATGATCATGATGCCCGTGGGCGCCAGACAGGCCGTCATGTTGGCAAGGAAGCGCCCCTCGTCCGCGGCGGCGATGTGCTCCAGCACGTCAAGCGAATAGATCGCGTCGAACGACGCCGCCATCGGCCCGTCCAGGAAGTCATGGATAACCGCCGTGTACGGATACTCCGGCGGCGTGCGGCGGCGCGCGTCGGCGATGAACTCCGGGTCGAAGTCGCTCACCGTGAGGTGTTCGACCTCCTGCATCACAATCGGAGCGTTGAAGGCGTCGCCGCAGCCGACCTCCAGCACATCCCGGCGCCCTGACAGCATCTTGGCGACAAACTTGTAGCGCGATTGCGAGAAGAGAAACCGGCGGGGATCGTCGATCCACTCCCTGCTCTTCAGCAGGCCCAGCGACACCTCCCCGCGCGTCTCGATGAAGTCGACATTCGGCTGGTTGACCGGATCGCGCATCTTACGGGTGGTCATCAGCCATCCAGTCGAAATCGCCTTTCTTGTGATCATCAAACACGTGCCGATACCCTGCCTACTCTGCCTTTCCTCGCTTTCACGCCAGCCGGCGGCGCCAACACCCATCTTTGGGCTGACGTCTCCCGGTTGATCAGGTATCTAACACGCTCGCCCTTTGATGAGGAACCCCTGAAGCCATACCCGCCATGATAGCTCCGACCAAAGCGGCCCCGCCGGCGTCCGGCCATCTCGACTACTACGTGCGCCACGGCATCTCGCCGGTGCGTTACCGGACCGGCGGCCTCGGCGCGCATTTCGAGCGGCGCGAGGCGCTCTATCGCCTGCTCGGCCTGCCGCCTGTCGCCTTCAAGGGCGCCCGCGTGCTGGAGGTCGCGGCCGGATCCGGGCAAAACAGTCTCTACGTCGCGGCGTGTCTGCCGGCGCGCTTCGATCTGGTCGAACCGAACCCGGCCGGGCTGCACGACATCGAAGCGGCCTATGCCGGTCTCGAGGTCGGCCACACAAAGCCGGTTCTGCACCCTGTCATGATCCAGGATTTCGAGACGGACGCGCCGTTCGACATCGTCCTGTGCGAAAACTGGCTGGGCTCCCTGGCCCACGAGCGCGCCATCATCGCCAGGCTCGCCGGCCTCGTGGCCCCTGGCGGCGTTTTGGTGATGACGGCAGTTCCACTGGCCGGCTTCTTTCCCAACATCGTGCGCAAGCTGCTGGCGCTGCGGCTGATCGCGGCCGATGAGGATTTCGACAAGGCGACCGCGCGCCTGCTGAAAGCCTTTTCGCCGCATTTGGAGACGATCGACGGCATGACCCGCAGCCACCGCGACTGGATCCATGACTGCATGCTCAACCCGCACTATCTGCATGTGGCCCTGCCAATCGCGACGCTGTTGGAAGCCGCCGGCGACAACATGGATGTTCTCGGCACGTCTCCGCGGTTCGCGACGGACTGGCGCTGGTTCAAGGGTATGGCTGGCGCCGGACGGGCGTTTAACGATCACCTCCTGGCAAGCGAACTGGCCGAGCTCCATAACTTCATGGACTGCCGCAAAGTTCTGGCCCCGCGGCGACCGGACGACAACCTGCCTCTTGCCGAGGTTCTCGACGACGGCTACGCGGCGGCGCTCGCCTGGCAGGACGCATGGGACCGCAACGATGACACGGCCCTCAAGGCATCCGCCGCAAGCGTGTCCGATTGCCTCGGCCGGCTGGCCTGCCTGTTCGACACGATTGATGCCCAGACCGCGCTTTCCCTGGTCGAGGTTGGAGCGCTCTGGGACCGTGACGCCTTTGAACCGGAGGACGTGGCGTCCCTCGCCCGTTTCGGCGGCCTGTTTGGCCGGGAAACCGTCTATGTCTCGATGGGCAAGAGGCGCGCGTATGGCTAGTCGCTCGCGCCGACCGGTCACCGTGACCGCGTGGTGAACGCCTCATGCGCCTAAGCATCGTTACATCGGTGCTCGACGGTGAGCCCTATATCGGGGAGATGCTGACGACGGTGCCACGGCTTGACGGCATCGAACATCTTGTGATCGATGCTGGCTCAACGGACGGAACCATCGAGCGTTTGAGACAGCTTGCCGGCGTCCGACTGGTCGAAAGTCCCGGCGCTAGTCTTTACCAGGCGTGGAACCAGGCGATCGACCTTGCCACAGGCGATGCGCTGCTGTTTCTCAACGCCGATGACCGTTTGGCGCCGGGTGGTGTCGCCACGGTCCTCGAAGCGCTGGAGGCGCATGCCGAGTTGGATGTCGCGGCGGGTGGTGCCACCGCTTTCGCCAGCGGCATCGAGCAGGTCATGCGCTATCCATCGCCATCGACCGGTTTTGATCTGGTCGAGCTGTCGTTCGGCGCACCCGTGATCAATGCCCGGATCTTTCGGCGGCGGCTGTTCGATCGTTTCGGCCGCTTCGATGGCCGGTACCGCCTGGCTGCCGACCGGGAGTTTCTGTTGCGTCTGGCCCTGTCGCCGATGCCGCCGCGGTGTCAGCCGGTCGCGGTCGACCTCTATCGCTACCGGATCCATGAGGGCTCCAAGACGCTCGCCTTCTCCTGGAACCGCCGCGTCGCCATGGCGCGCGAGCATGCGATGATCGCGGCCGCTTTGATCGATGCGGGCGACCTGGCGCCCGATACCACGGCAATCCTGTCCGCCTGGCGTGCTCGCGAGATGCTGGCCCAGACAGCCGGCGAAATGGCCCAAGTCCATGTTCTCAGCGCCATGCCGCCGCTTGCTGCGTTGTTGCGCGGGCTGCCCGGGGCGGTTCCCGCGCTGAGCCGGGCGCGGCGCTTGCGCAGGCGATGGATTGACCGGCTGCAACAGGCAACGTGAACAGCCGGCGCGACGCGGTAGCCATGCATATCGGCCTTGACCTCGACAACACGATCATCGACTACAACGGCGCCTTCCCGGCCGTCGCCGAAACGCTCGGGTTGCTGGACGAGAACCATGGCCTGACCGACAAGGCCGCCGTGAAGGCGGCGCTTTTGGCGGTCGACGGAGGGCTAGACCAGTGGATGCGCCTGCAGGGACAGGTCTACGGTCCCTGCCTTGACCGGGCACGGCCGTTCGCCGATGTGGACGCCTTTCTTGGCGAAGCCACGCGCCGCGGCCATCACGTCAGCATTGTCAGTCACAAGACGGAGTTCGGTCACTACGACGAAAGCCGGACCCATCTGTGGCAAGCGGCCCGTTCCTGGCTCGCAAATGCCGGTATTGTCGGGTCGGCGAGCCGGGCGATCGATGAACGGGACGTCTTTTTTGAGACGACACGCGCCGCGAAGATCCGGCGGATCGGCGCCATCGGCTGCGATGTTTTCGTCGACGACCTGATCGAGGTCCTGACGGATAGCGGCTTTCCCCGGCACGTCACGCGCGTTTGGTTCACCGGGTCCTCGGCCGGCGAGCGACCAGCCCATACCGTCGACGGACTGACGCCCGTCGGCCGCTGGCGCGACATGATGGCGGTTATCGACAGAACCCTGGCGACCACCTCTGATTGTGGTTAATGTGCGCCTGGATCATCAACCTTCTCTTGCAGGACCATGGGCTCGCATCATCTCCCCAACTGCCCCGCTTCACACGGCAAAGCGTCGTGGAGCAGAACAGATTTTGGCTGATACCCTGGCTGTTTCCGCTGATGCCGGGGTATCCGGCACCGCTCTGGACGAGCGGTCGCTCCACCTTCGCCGGCTCGTGGTGCGCGGACTTAAAGGCGGCAATCGCGGCCATGTCGGATCATCGATGTCCCTGGTCGAGATATTGCGGGTTCTCTACGATGACGTGTTGCGCCACGACCCGTCCGATCCCGGCTGGCCCCAACGTGACCGCTGCATCCTGAGCAAGGGTCACGGCTGCCTGGCGCTCTATGCCCTGCTTGTCGACAAAGGTTATGTCGACGCCGACGAACTCGATCGGTTCTGCCGTCCGGGCGGCACCATGGGCGGCCACCCGGAACGCGACAAGGTGCCGGGCGTCGAGGCCTCGACCGGCGCGCTTGGCCACGGCCTTTCGATCGGTGTCGGCATGGCCCTCGCCGCGCGCGCCCAGGCGCGCGGCAGTCGGGTGTTCGTGATCATGGGCGATGGCGAGATCAACGAGGGTTCGGTGTGGGAGGCGGCTTTGTGCGCGGGCAAGCACGGGCTGGATCGGCTCACCGCGGTCATCGATTACAACAAGATCCAGTCGGCTGGTTTTACGCGCGACATTCAGGACCTGGAACCCCTTGCGGACAAGTGGCGCAGCTTCGGCTTCGCGACCGCGGAGGTGGACGGTCATGACGTCGACGCGCTGCGCACGGTGTTGCAGGCTCAGCCGCTTGACGATGACCGGCCGTCGGTCGTCATCTGCCACACGATCAAAGGAAAGGGTCTGCCGTTCGCGGAAAACGATCCGAAATGGCATCATCACTCGTCGTTCAAGCCCGACATACTGGAAGCGATCGACATCGCGCTTGGCGGGTCGGCGTGAGGAAGACCTGCGTCAACATGGTCTACGAACTGGCCAAACGCGACGAGCGCGTTGTGTTCATCGGTTCGGATTTGAGCCCGGGGCTGCTGGACGACATGAAACGGGACATGCCCGAACGCCACTTCATGGAGGGCGTGACCGAAGCCAACGTGATCGGCATGGCGGCCGGCCTGGCAATGGACGGTTTCATCCCTTACGTCAACACGATTGCCACCTTCATCACCAGGCGCTGCTACGAGCAGGTGGCGCTTGATCTTTGCCTGCACGACCTGCCGGTTCGCCTTATCGGCAACGGCGGCGGCCTGGTATACGCACCGTTGGGGCCCAGCCACCTGGCGGTTGAAGACATCGCGATCATGCGGGCGCTGCCCAACATGACGGTTACCGCCGTCGCCGATGCCGATGAGATGGTGCGGCTCATGGAGGCGACGCTTGACTGGCCGCATCCCATCTACATCCGCCTCGGCAAAGGCGGCGATCCGATCGTGAGCGATGCCGGCGCGGGCTTCGCGATCGGTAAAGGCATCGTCATGCGCGAGGCGGCGTCCGACGATTATGCCTTGATGATAACCACCGGCGTCATGACCAATCGCGTGCTCGATGCCGCCGATCAGCTCGCCGCGGACGGCGTCGATGTCACGGTGATTCACCTGCATACGGTGAAACCTCTCGACACGGATCTTGTTGTCGAGCGCGCCAGAAACGCGCGGTGCATCTGTACGGTCGAGGAGCATACGGTCGTCGGTGGTCTGGGCAGCGCCGTGCTCGACGCGCTGGCTGAGGCGAAACTCGACCGGTTGCCACCGATCCACCGCTTCGGCATTCCCGACCGCTTTGTCGACAGCTATGGCGTTCAGGATGATCTTCTTGAGCGCTTCGGGCTGCAGGCGGACCAGATCGCCGCATCGATGCGCACCGTCCTGCGCCTGGAGGACGTGGCCTGATGGTCGTTTTCGACGACTTTGAACCCGGACAAGAACACGCGGATTGCACGGCGTTCCTGCGTGACGGTTATGTCGTCATCAAGGCCGAAAACCGCTCCGGCCTGGACGAGATCAGGGCGCTGGCCGCGCACAGCGCCCGCCACCATCTCGGCCTGTCGGACTCGAACGACGACGACCGGCTGTTGAACGACATCCACCATCACGTCGGATCCGACACGCTGAATGCGATCCGCCTCGCGGCGATCAACGCGCTGCGCGCGGCGGCTTGGTTCCGGCCGACCTACTACTCCCTGGCGCGCGACGCGCTTCAGCAGATCGTCGGCAACGAGCTGGTCATGCAGCGCGGCATCGGTCTCAGCATCCAACTGCCGGAAGACGAAAGCTCCCTTCTGCCCATTCACGCCGATGTCTGGGACGGCGATTCGCCCTTCGAGGTGGTCGTGTGGGTGCCCCTGGTGGATTGTTGGCGGACAAAAAGCATGTTCATCCTGCCCCTGGATAAGGACCGGGTGCATCACGGTAACGTGTCGGCCAATCAGCATGGCGGCGCCGAGGCGCTCTTCACCACCGTGGAGGACGACGTCAGGTTCCTCGACATACCGTATGGCTCCGTCCTCGTCTTCAGTCAGACCCTGATGCACGGCAACCGGGTCAACCGGGAAACGGAAACGCGGTGGAGCTTGAATTGCCGTTTCAAGAGCGCGATGTCGCCCTATGCCGGCAAGAAGCTCGGCGAGTTCTTTGAGCCGATCACGCTACGCCCGGCCTCGAAAATCGCTCTCGCCTACCGGCTTCCCGACGGTTTCCATGAGTGAGCGTATGGGCCATCGCGGTTACATCGGCTCGCGCGGCTATTTCGGCGCCGATACGCCACAGCACGTACAGAACCTGGTGGTCCGGGACTTCTGTGCGCGCAGCGGCTTCCAATTCCTTCTCTCGGCGACCGAATACATCATGCCGAGTTGCTATATGATCCTTGAAGACCTGGTGCGTGAAGCGCCCAGGCTTAACGGCATTGTCTGCTATTCGATCTTCATGCTGCCGGTGCGTCAGGAGCGCCGGTTGGACCTCGTCGAACGCGTGCTCGCTCACGGTGCAACCATGCACGGCGCTGTTGAGAACATTCACATTCGCAATGAAGACGATCTCGCCAGCATGCAGATGCTTTGGGCGATGCGCGACATGCAGACGTCATCGACCTTCCTTAGCGCCGACCTTCCAGCTCTGCGCCGACATACCGGCGCCCCATAATCCGCATTAGGGAACGTGATGGTGGTGCGGGCAATCCTCTGCGAACCTGCCTGCGCCAAGATTTTGCTGTTAACGCGGACTGTGTGGCGGAATCTCGCGGCTCTTGACCGGATGGTTCTTTTTTGCCGTTGAAATCATACGTATTTCAATGACTTAGACGCATCTTTCCTGGCGGTTGGGACGGCGGTTTCGTCGGCAAGCCTCGGGAGGTCCGCAGTCTATGGTGGCTGCGAGTCAGAGGATCCATGGAAGTCCGGCCAAGACGGGCTAGCCGGAAATATGAAGAAACCCGTAATCGTCGACACGCAGCGACTGGCCGGGATGGACCACCGTCGTCGACGTTGCTTCCTCAACCACAAGCGGACCGGTCAAGACGGCCCCGGCCGGCAGTAGATCGCGATGATAGATGGCTGTCCGGTGACGCCCGTCGTCGGCGAAGTCGACCTGTCTGTCGCCGCGGTGTGCTGCCTTGACCGAACGGTCCGTGTTCGACAGGGGTTCCAGCTCCAGCTTCGGCACACCCGCATGGGCGGTCAGCCGGAACGTGACGAACTCGACCGGCGTATCGTGCAGGCTGAAGGTAAACGCCTTTTCGTGGGACCCGTGGAAGTCGGACAGGATCGTCTTTGGGTCCGGATCAAGGTGATCAACGGCGACCGGCACGGCGTGTTCCTGCCCGGCATAGCGCATGTCGATGCGCGCCTCGAAGGTCACATCCGCGTCGCTGAGATCCGCATCCTGCCGAAAATAGGCCGCGGCTTCGTCCCTTAGATCGGCAAAA
The DNA here is from genome assembly GCA_028277285.1 of Alphaproteobacteria bacterium. Classification (GTDB taxonomy): domain Bacteria; phylum Pseudomonadota; class Alphaproteobacteria; order SP197; family SP197; genus JANQGO01. The sequence goes on from JANQGO010000364.1 coordinate 15,739, forward strand.
ATCTCACAAAGCTCTTCCACCGCGACATCGTCGGCGACACGCAGCCTGGTAAGCTGAAAGTCGCGCCTGGGCTCGGTCACCAGCATGCCCCAGGCCGAGAAGAGGCCGGGATACAACGGCACGATGATTTCCTTGACGCCGAGTTCACGGCCGAGCGGCGCGCCATGCATCGCGCCGCCACCGCCGCCGACGATCAGCGCGTAGTCCCGGGGATCATGGCCACGCTGGATCGAGACGAGCTTGAGCGCGTTGATCATGCTTGCTTCGACCGTGCGGATGACGGCGACCGCTGCTTCCTCGACAGACGTCCCGAGACCATCGGCCACGGTCCGCATGGCGGCGCGCGCCTTGGCTTCATCCAGATCGAACTGCCCGCCTGCGAACCCCTGAGGACTCAAAACACCGGTGATCAGCTTGGCGTCGGTCACCGTCGGCTGGGTGCCGCCGCGGCCGTAACAGGCGGGTCCGGGATCGGCGCCCGCCGACACAGGGCCGACCTTCAAGATGCCGGCCTTGTCGAACCATGCGATCGACCCCCCGCCGGCGCCGATTTCCACGATATCGACGACGGGGACGCGCAGCGGATAGCCGAATCGCGTGCGTGCGTATTCCAGGCGGTACTCGGTCGTCACGATCGGCTTGCCGTCTTCGATCGTCGTGCATTTGGCCGTGGTGCCGCCAATGTCGAGATAGATGACGTCGCGCTCACCGCACAGCGAGCCGACCACCGCGGCGCCGCTACAGCCTGCGGCCGGCCCCGATTCCATCAGGGTTATCGGGTGCTCGCGCGCCCAGCTGAAGCTGGTCGTGCCGCCATTCGACTGCATGGCCGACAGCGGACAATCGATACCCTCGTCCTGCAGCTTGTTTTCCAGCCGGTCGAGATAGGTCTGAACGATAGGCTGCACATAAGCGTTGAGAACAGCGGTGTTGGCGCGTTCGTATTCGCGCCACTCGCGCGTGATGTCGCAGCTCGCGGTGATGGCGACGCCGTCGAGCTTGTCGCGGAGATAGGCCGCCGCCTCGATCTCGTGCCGGGGCGCGACATAGCTGTGGAGAAACTGCACGGCCACCGCTTCAACGCCTTCGTCGCGGCACGTCTCGACAACCCGGTCCAGGTCCTCATAGGACAGTGGCTCCAGCACCGCGCCCGTGTGGTCCAATCGTTCCCTAACCTCCAGGCGCAGTCGGCGCGGTACGAAGGGCCGTTCCTTCTCGAAACGAAGATTGTAGAGGTCGGGTCGGTTGCCTCGCTGGATCTCCAGGACGTCACGAAACCCGGCGGTTGTGACCAGGGCTGTGCGCACGCCCTTGCGCTCGGTGATCGCGTTGATGACGGTGGTGCCACCGTGAACGAAGGCGTCGACCTCGGCGGGCCTGACCCCGGACTGACGCACGGTATCGAGGACGCCTTGTGTCAGGTCATGGATGGTGGTCAGCGACTTTGCCGTCCTAAGCGAGCCGCCGGCGCCTGAGAAGTAGACGAGATCGGTGAACGTACCGCCGATATCGGTCGCCAGACGTCCCATGTCTCACGCTTGGGCGGCGCGCAGGCGCTGCGTCGCGTCGGCATCGATCGACCGCCCATCGCTCTGCACCACGACACCATATTGTTCGCGCGCCTCGTCGCGTGTGATGTAGTCCGCGCGGACTTCCTCAAGCACCTCCTCGGGCGGGCGTTCGAGGGGGTCGCCGTAGCCGCCGCCGCCACCGGTATGGATGCTCAGGTGATCGCCGCGCCGAAGGATGGTCGTGGGCGCGCGCGCCATGCGCCTGCGCCCCTGGCCGGCGTCGAACTCGAAGTAGTTGCACGAACCGGGATCGCCGTCGCGCCCGCCCCAGGGCCGCTCCTGGGACCGTCCGAAGCTGGCGCTCAGCACAGTCTGGTCGGCGAGCAACTCGTACTCGCGGATGGCGCCATAGCCGCCACGATGGCGTCCGGCGCCGACCCCGCTTTCCGTGTTCAGCGCGTACTTGTGACAGCGCAGGGGGAAGTTCGCTTCCAGCAATTCGATCGAGTAGTTGAAGGTATCGCCATCGGTAATGGCGCTTGTGACGCAGCTGCCATCACGTTCATCGGTGGCACCCCAGCCGACCATGTTGGTCTCGATCATGACCCAGGGATCGTCCTGGCCGTTTTCCGTTCCACCCAGCACGGTCACGCACAACGAATTGGCGCTGCCCATGCTCACGCGTTCCGGGACGACCTGGGCCATCGCCTTCCAGGCCACTTCCGACGCCATGCCGGTCCCTTCGTAGTACCAGCCGACCGGAGCCGGCTTTTGCGCGGTGAAGACGGTCGCGTCCGGCGCGACGACCTCCAGCGGCCGGAACCAGCCTTCGTTCGACGGCCCCTGAGGATCGATGATGGCCTTGAAGACAGTCTTCACCGCCGAAACAAGCGCACCGCGTGCGCAGTTGATCGGCCCCTGCACCTGCGGGCTGCTGCCCGTATAGTCGAAGGTAATGGTGTCGCCGCTGATGGTGGCCGCGACCTTGATCGGGAACCGCTCCTCGGTGATCCCGTCGCCATCGATCCAGTCCTCGGCCGTATAGGTGCCGTCCGGCAGGGCGGCGATCGCCTGCCGGCTGATCTGCTCGCTGGTCTTAAGGATGTGTCGGAAGGTCTCGCTGACCGCGGTCTTGCCGTACTTGTCGCACAGCTCCATGCATCTGGCTTCGGCAATGCGCACGGATGCCAGGGATGCGTTCAGATCACCCATCGCCATCTTCGGAATGCGCATGTTCGCCGTGATCATGTCGTGAATGGCGTCTTGGCGGACACCGCGGTCGTAGAGTTTGACGCCGGGAAAGCAGATACCTTCCTGGAAGATCTCCGTGGCATCGGCCGGCAACGAGCCCGGCGCTTTGCCGCCGACATCGGTCCAGTGCGATATGGAGATCGCGAACGCGAACAACCCGCCGTCGATATAGATCGGCTTCAGGATACTGACATCGTTGTAATGGGTGCCGGTGACGTCCGGATCGTTGACCATGTAGATGTCGCCGGGCGCCATGGCGTCACCGAACTTGCGCCGGATGGCGGTCACCTGGTTCGAGAACGTTCCCGTAAAGACCGTGATGCCGTTCGACTGGGCGACCAGTTCACCATCGGCCGTGCAGAAACCGCAGGCGAAGTCCAGGACCTCATAGATCACCGGGCTCATGCTGCTGCGGGACAGGACGACGGCCATCTCGTCGGCGACCGCCAGCATCTTTCCGCGCACGATCTCGCGTGTCACCACATCTGTTTGGTAGGCGGTCTGATCCAGAGCCGTTGATGCTGTCGCCGTCATGCCCCTCATCTCCGTTTCGTTGGCTTCCAGGCCGCGCATGCGCCGTCCAGCATCATGTCGACATGGGCCCTCTGGGCGCTCTTGTACTTTCTCAGGCTCGGCGCAGGCTCGACGATCATCTCGACGAACAGGAGGTGATGGATCTTGTAAAGAACGCTCGCACAGATCGCCGGGTCGAGCGATGGCGGCAGCCGGCCGTCGTCGATCAGGCGCTGGATGGTCCGGCTGATGGCCGCGATGAAGTCGTTATGAGCCTTCGAGAAGCTGATCCCGTATTCGATGTGTTCGCGGGTAATGCTGTTGGCGATGGCGTGGCGCCAGACGTGGTGCGACAGTGAGTCGAGCGAACCCGTTGCGATACGCAACAACATCTCGTTAAGGATCGCCTTGGCGTCGGTCGACGCATCGACACGTGCGGTCATCCGGTCGATCTCGTCGCGAATTCCCGCATCGCACTGGTCAACCAGTTCGATAAGCAGCTGCCACTTGCCGCCATAGTAGTTGTGGACCGTCGCCGGCGAGACCTCGGCCATCGCCGCGATATCCTCGATGGTCGTCTCGACATAGCCGTCGCGGTTGAACAGCGTGCGTGCGGCTTCGAGGATCAGGCTGCGCCGCTTGCGCTTTTGCCGCTCGCGAAGTCCAAGCGCTTCCCACGCGGCCGCGTCATCCGGCCGATCGCCTCGGTCATCATCGCGTTCAAGTGTCCGTGCCTCGGCCATACCGATCCTTTCTACATCCGCCCGTCGACCCCGTGGCTCGGGGTCCGTACATCTCGCACCAAACTTATACCTTGACAGAATTTTAGATCCAACTCTAAAATCATATTTGAACCTAAGAAAATGAGCTGCGATCGTGCGAGGTCCATCGCCATTGCCACTCCAAACCGTGTCAGGCCGCGCCGCGACGGCAAGAGCCGCGAACGACTTCGGCACGCAGACCGACGGCGGTGGGCGCGATCAGATCGCGTCGGCGCCGAAGGCGACGTCGCTTCGGCTGAGCGGCATTCGAAAATCCTATGGCGATACGGAGGTCCTGCACGGCGTCGACCTGGACGTCGGCGAAGGCGAGTTCCTGGCGCTCGTCGGCCCGTCGGGTTCGGGCAAGTCGACCCTGCTCAAGATCATCTCGGGCTTCGAGGCACCGGATACCGGCACCGTTGTCATGGAAGGCGATGACGTCACGCTGCTGCCGGCCGCCGAACGCCCGACCAGTATGGTGTTCCAGAAACTCGCATTGTGGCCGCACATGACGGTCGCCCAGAACATCGCCTTTCCGTTGAAGCTGCGTGGGGTGTCGCGCGCCGAACAACGCGACCGTGTCGACGAGATGATGGCGCTGATGCACCTGAACGCCGCCTATCGTGACCGCACGCCCGGTCAGTTGTCGGGTGGCGAGCAGCAACGCGTTGCCTTGGCACGTGCCATGATTGCCCAACCGCGCATCCTGCTGCTCGACGAACCATTGAGTGCCCTTGATGCGAAGCTCAGGAAAAACCTGCAGGGCGAGCTGCGCAGCCTGCACCGCAAGCTCGGCGTCACCTTCATCCATGTGACCCATGACCTCGAAGAGGCGATGGTGTTGGCCGATCGCATCTGCGTCATGCGCGACGGCGACATCCTGCAGCTGGGAACACCGAACGAAATCTACTATCGACCCGCGGACCCGTTCGTCGCCGGCTTTATCGGTGAGACCAACCTGATCCCGGTTGAGTTGGAGAAGCCTGATGGCGGCCAGCGCGCGGTGCACTGCGCCATCTCCAACCCCAGCAAACTTATCGTCGGGGCGGACCAGATCGGTCCGGATGTCGGCGATCATGCCTGCCTGATGGTCAGGCCCGAACACCTGCAACCCGCGGAGCGCGGCGCCGGCGACTGCCTGATTGAAACGGAGATCATCGAGGCGTTCTCCAAGGGATCGGTCACGCAATACCACGCACAGACCGCCGGCATTCCCATTCTGTTTGAGGTCCAGGGCGAACGAACGCCCATTGCGCGCGAGGGCGACCGCCTGACGCTCGCGTTCCGGCTCGCCGACGCCTTCATCCTTCGGGAAGACGTCTCATGACGGTGGTCGCCATGCGTGACGACACGCCGACCAGGGGCGAACTCCTGGCCGGCCTCGGTGCGCCGACCACGTTCCAGATCGTCTTCTTCGCCGTCCCGCTCGTCATGCTCATCACCTTGAGCTTTCAGACGACCAATCTGTTTCTCCTTGCCTGGTCATGGGATTTCGCGACCTGGGAGACCGTGTTTTCGCGGTCCTACTTCTGGACCACCCTGTGGCGCACGGTTTTGATCTCGGTATCGGTCGTCGCGCTCTGTTTTTTGATCGGTTTTCCCGTCGCCTACGCGATGGCGACGCGCCTTAAGGCCTATGAGAACCACATCAAGGTTCTCATCATCTTCGCGTTTTTGACCGATCTGGTCTTGAAGACCTATGGCTGGGTGCTGCTGCTGGACCAGCACGGCCTCGCCAACTGGCTGCTGCAGTCGGCCGGCCTGGTGTCCGACGATTTCGACCACGGGCTGATCTTCACCATCCCGGCCACGGTCATCGGCATGGTCTACAACATGCTGCCGTTCATGATCTTCACCATCTACCTGTCGGTCCTGGCGGTGGATCGCGAGCTGATCAACGCGGCCTATGACGCCGGCGCATCGAAGCTGCGCACCTTCCTGGCCGTCACCCTGCCGCTCTGCCGGCCCGGCATCTGGGCGGGATGCACCTTTGTCTTCATCTTGAGTATGGGGGCGCTGGTCGAAGAGAAAATCCTGGGCGGCGGCACCAAACCGATGATGGGCGCCCTGATCCGCCAGACCTTCGAGACGCGCGTGAACTGGCCTTTGGGTGCGGCGCTCACCATCGTTCTGATCGGCGCGACGGTCTTGATCCTCGTCGCGTTCTCCAGGATCTACCGCCAGTCGCGGAGTGTCCGGCCATGACCGCCCGCGTCTTCGAAGGCCGCGCCGTCTCCGTGGTTCTCTATGGATCGGTCATCGGCATGCTGATCTTCTTTTACCTGCCGATCCTGACCTTGATCGCCTTTTCGTTCCGCGAGGGTCGGCACCTTGCTCTGCCGTTCGACGGCCTGACATGGCATTGGTACCTGGAGCTCGTCGCCGACCGCGATTTCCTCGATGCCGCGACGAACTCGCTGATCGTCGCCGCCCTGGTGACGGTGATCAGCACGGCGCTCGGCACGGCGTTGATCCTGGCGCTCGTGCGCTTCCGGTTTCCGTTCCGGCGCGTCGTCACCGTCTTCAACCTGGCGCCGCTTCTGTTTCCCCAATTGCTGCTCGGGATCGTGCTGCTGCTGTGGTTCTCGCTGCTCGGCAATTGGATCGGCATGTCGCTCGGCCTGGCCACCGTTACCATCGGCCACGTCGTCTACATCACGCCGTTTGCCGCCATCGTCGTCGGCGTGCGCCTGGCGAGCCTCGATCCGGACTTCGAACACGCGGCCTATGATTGCGGCGCGGGAACCTGGACGACC
>JANQGO010000288.1 GCA_028277285.1 Alphaproteobacteria bacterium
AGGGTGTCCGGCCCCAGATCGGGGCGGATCGGGTCTTTGACGACATCGCGCAGGTGTGTGTTGGCCATGGCCACGACCCGCTCGCCAAGCCGGCGGAACGCCTCTTCATCGATCATCTGTTCGGCGGGGAAGGGGTCGGTCATGCCGTGCGCTCCTCGCGGTTGATCTTGACCCGGCGCTTGCGCAAGGTCGGGGAATGATTGCCAAGGCAAGCACGATGACCGGCGGTACGCCAGCCACAAGACGATGTGCGAATCTTTTGCGCGTCATCGGTTCCGCGATCGTCGTGGCAGGAGCACTGTTCGTCACCATGCCTGCAACGGCCGGCCAGACCGCCTTGAACGATCTCACACGGACAGAGATCGTACACTTCTGGCCCGACCTCTATCGCAACGGCGGCGAGACGCTTTACTGCCGTCAGCCGTTCACCGTGCGGCTTGGGCTCACCATGTCCCATGTCTATGCGCCCGAGTGGGTCGCCCATCAACTGGATTGTGATGGCGTCGATCAGTGTCGACAAACGGTTCCCGCGTTCTCGTTCATCGAGTCTGACCTGCACAATCTTTTTCCCGCGCGCTTGGGCACGGACGACGCGCGTGGTGAATTGCCGTTCGGCTTTGTGCTCGGCGACCGGCGCGACTTCGGCCAGGACTGCATCTTCAAGGTCGATCCGGCGCGCGGCTTGGCGCAGCCGCCGGTGCCCGCACGGGGCGATATCGCGCGCGCCATTCTCTACATGATGTGGGAGTACGGACTGGCGCTGCCGCGTTCGATGACGATCGATCTGTTGCGGCAATGGAACCGCGAGGATCCGGTCACGGTCGACGAGCGCCGGCGCAACGAGGCGGTCGCGGCGATCCAGGGCAATCGCAACCCCTTCGTTGACACACCGGAGTTGGCCGACAGGTTCTGATCCGCAGGCCTTCCAAGCCGCCGTATGTGCTGACAGCGTTCTGTCATCTTCTCTTGCTCCCGGCCATACGCTTCGGCTAGTGGTGACTGGCTCACCGGTGCACAAGACGCCGGGAGCGCTTCACGGCTGGGCATTGGGTTCGTTTTGATCGACGTCACGGACATATCGAAGTCCTTCAGCGGCATGCGTGCGGTCGAGGACTGCACCTTGCGCATCGAGACCGGCAAAATCACCGGTGTCATCGGCCCGAACGGTGCCGGCAAGACGACGCTGTTCAACATGATCGCCGGCACCATGAAGCCGGATTCCGGGCAGATTCTTCTGGACGGCAAGGATGTGACCGGCTGGCCGCCGCATCGCCTTTATCACGAGGGCTTGGTCCGCACGTTTCAGATTCCGCGCGAGTTTTCGCAAATGACGGTGGTCGAGAACCTGATGGTCGCCGCGCCCGACCAGCCTGGCGATGAGCTGTGGCGCGCCTTGTTTCAGCGCCGGCGCGTGGCCGACTTCGACAACGCGACCCGCGAACGGGCGGAAGAGGTGCTGGAGTTCCTGCAGATCCAGAAGCTGCGCAACCAACTGGCCGGCCAATTGTCGGGCGGTCAGAAGAAGCTGATCGAGATCGGCCGCACGATGATGACCGAGGCCAAGGTGGCGCTGCTGGACGAACCCGGCGCCGGGGTGAACCGGACGCTGCTGGTCAAGATCTGCGACACCATTCTGCGGCTCAATAAGGAGCGCGGCTATACGATCTGCATCATCGAACACGACATGGACGTGATCTCGCGCCTCAGCGACACGGTCATCGTCATGGCCGAAGGCAAGGTCTTGATGCAGGGGTCGATGGCCGAGGTGCGTGCCAACAAGGCCGTCATCGATGCCTATCTTGGCGGGGCGTCGTGAGCCTGCTTGACGTCGATCACGTGACCGGCGGTTACGGTGACTCAACCATCCTCCACGATCTCACCATGCGGGTCGAGGAAGGCGAGATCGTTGTCCTGATCGGCCCCAACGGTGCCGGCAAATCGACGGTGATGAAGTCGGTGTTCGGCCTCGCCAACGTTCGCGAGGGCACCATCAGCTTCGCCGATCGCGACATCACACGCCTGCGCACGGACAGGATTGTGCGCTGCGGCGTCGGTTACGTGCCCCAGGAATACAACGTCTTTCCCAGCATGACCGTTCACGAGAACCTGGAGATGGGCGCGTTCACCCGCAGCGACGACATCCAGCCGTTGTTCGCGCGCATGTACGAGCTGTTCCCCGACTTGAAGGAAAAGCGCCGCGATCCCGCCGGCTCGCTCTCCGGCGGTCAGCGTCAGATGGTGGCGTTCGCCCGCGCGCTGATGTTGGAACCGCAACTGATCATGCTCGACGAGCCGACCGCAGGCCTGTCGCCGCTCTACATGGAGCAGATCTTCACCAAGGTCATCGATATCAACAAACTCGGCACGACCGTGCTGATGGTCGAGCAGAACGCCAAGCAGGCGCTCGCCATCGCCGACCGCGGCTATGTCCTGGTCCAGGGCCATGCGCGCTACGAGGATACGGGCGCCGGTCTTCTGGCCAATCCGGAAGTCGGCGAGCTGTTCCTGGGCGGCGGAAGCTGAAGGCCGGCCATGGAGTTCGCTGAGATCATCCGACTGCTGATCCACGGTGTGGTGCTGGGCAGCATCCTGACCCTGGGCGCGATCGGTCTGTCGCTGCAATACGGCATTCTGCGTTTCGCCAACTTCGCCCATGGCGACGTCATGACACTGGGCGCCTATTTCGGTCTCTTCGCGATCACCGCGTCGGGGGTTCAGGCATGGGCCGCCATGCCGTTCGCCATGCTGATGACGTTTCTGGTCGCGCTCGCCATCGACCAGACGCTCTACAAACGCCTGCGCAGCACGCAGCCGATCATTCTGCTGATCGCCTCCGTCGGCATCGCGTTCATGATGCGCAGCGCCATCAGTCTGGTCTGGGGGCCGGACAACCACGTCTACCAGGCCGGTATCCAGGTGCCGGTCAAGGTCGGCGACATCCGCATCAAACCGGCCTGGTTCATGATTGTCGGCGGTGCCGCGGTCCTGGTGCTGGCGCTGCATCTCTTCCTGCAGCGCACCAAGGTCGGCAAAGCCATGCGCGCGATGAGCGACAACCGCGACCTCGCGCAGGCCAGCGGCATCGCGGTCGAGCGGGTGATCATCTGGACCTGGGCGATCAGCGCCGCGCTCGCGGCCGCCGCCGGCGTCATGCTGGGCATGGATACCCAGCTCAACCCGATCATGGGCTGGAAGCTGCTGTTGCCGATCTTCGCCGCCGCGATCCTGGGCGGTATCGGCAAACCCTATGGCGCGATCGCGGGCGGCCTCACCATCGGCATCGTTCAGGAAATGTCGACGCTTGCCATCGCGCCGGCCTACAAACCGGCGATCGCCTTCGGCCTGATGGTCATCATCCTGATCTGGCGGCCCACCGGTCTGTTTTCGGGGAGGTCGACCTGATGGAACTCATCGGCCTAGTGAACTACGCGGTGTTCTTCCTGGTCTTCGCCGGGATCTACGCCATCGTCGCCTTGGGCCTCAACATGCAATGGGGCCTGACCGGCCTCTTCAACATCGGCATCGCCGCGTTCTTTGCGATCGGTGCATACACGACCGGTATCCTGACGTCGCCGCCGTCGCCCAACCATGTCGGCGGTTTCGAACTGCCGTTCCCGGTCGGACTGCTCGGGGCCATGGTGACATCGGCCGTGCTGGCGCTTCTGATCGGCGTCGTGACGTTGCGGCTGCGCGCCGACTACCTGGCGATCTCGACGATCGGTCTGGCCGAACTGGTCCGGCTGATCCTGAAGAACGAGGACTGGCTGACCAACGGCGTGCGCGGCATGCCGGGCATCCCGCGTCCACTTGGCTCCACATTGGGCGCCGACTTCAACTATGCCTACCTGGCGCTCGTCGTTGTCGTCCTGCTGGTTCTCTACTGGCTTTGCGAAACCTTGCGCAAGGCGCCGTGGGGCCGGGTGCTTCGCGCGCTTCGCGAAGACGAGCAGGCGGCCTCGTCGGCCGGCAAGAACATCGTCTCGTTCCGTCTGCAGTCGTTCGTTGTCGGCTCGTCGGTCATGGGTTTGGCCGGTGCGCTCTATGCCCACTTCTTCGGCTTCATCTCGCCTGAGTCGTTCGAGCCCATGCAGACGACCTTCCTGATTTGGGTGATGCTGATCGCCGGGGGCAGCGGCAACAACCGGGGTGCCATCCTGGGCGCGTTCGTGATCTGGGGCGTGTTCTCGGCGACCGATTTCGCGACACGGCTGTTGCCGCCGGATATGATCACCCAGGCTGGCCACATCCGCATCCTGCTGGTCGGGTTGCTGCTCTGCGTGATCCTGGTTATCCGGCCCCAGGGCATGCTGAGCGAGGAGGGCATGTTGCGCCGCGAGGCGCGCCGGCGCGACAAAACCTAAGCGCCGGTGTGACAAGAAAAGAGGGCCGCGGCATAAGGCCACGGCCCTCTTTCAACAGAAATGTGTTCGCTTGATCAGGGTTCGATCATGCGGTGCGTCACGATCTCGCCGCCCTCGATGCCCCAGAACGCGAAGGTGCCGCTGACATCGCCGTTGTCGTCGAAGTTCTGCGAGCCCGCAGCGCCGACATAGTTGATGTCCTCGCCGGCGGCGATCAGCTCCTTGGCCTTGGCGAACTCGCCCGGCATGATTTCGGTGCCCGGCGGGTTGGCGACCGAACGCAGGGCGTCGCGGATCGCCGCTGGATCGTCGGAGCCGGCCTTCTCGATCGCCAGCGCGGCCAGCATCGCCGCGTCATAGGCTGAGTCGATGAACGGCTTGGGCGGCAGTTCACCGAAGCGGGCCTCGTACATCTCGACGAACTTGACCGCGCCGTCGCTGTCGGCGACCGCCTGGGGCGTCGTGCCGATGGAACCGTTCAGCGAGTCACCGATGGCATCGATGATCTCCGGCGCTTTCATGCCGTCGGTGAAAACGAAGTTCTCGAAGTAACCTTCCTCGAGCGCCTGGCGCAGGATGGTGATACCGTTTTCGGGATAACCGATCAGGATCAGCGCCGTGCCGTCGTTGGCGGCGGCTTCGCGAAGCTCGCCGCGATAGGAGGCCTGGCCGGGCTCATAGGCCAGCGAAACCACATCGCCCGCGAAGTTCGCATCGAACGTCTCGGCAAGACCCTTGCCGTAGTCGTTGTTGATGTAGAGAACGCCGACGCTGTCATAGCCGGCTTCCTTGGTCACCTCGGCCAGCACGACGCCTTGCAGGGCGTCGCTAGGCACCGAGCGGAACAGGAAGTCGTTATCGTCCAGCGTTGTGATCACCGGCGAGGTCGAGGCCGTCGAAATCTGCGGGATACCGTTGACGGACGTGACGCTGGTGGCGATCGGGATGGTCACGCCGGACGACAGCGCGCCGACAACCACCGTGGCGCCGTCGACCGAGACCAGCTTCTGTGCCGCATCGACACCGCCTTGCGGGTTGGTCTGCGTGTCGCCGACGACCAGATCCAGCGTGTTGCCGTTGACGCCGCCGGCTTCGTTGACCTGCTCGACCGCCATGATGACGCCGTTCAGCGACGTTTCGCCGTAGACCTGCAGATCGCCGGTCATCGGCATCAGCGCACCTAATGTTTCAGCGGCGGCGCTTCCGCCGACCGCGAGACCGGCGACCATCGCGCTTGAAAGCAATGCTCGTTTGAATTTTTGCGTACTCTTCATACTTGATCCTCCACGAAGACTATCTTTGCGCCCGACTTGCAAGTATCGGTTGATATCGGTTGAGCCTAGCGTGCTTGGACTTTGCCTGTCATCACAGGGATCGAACCAAGCTCCGATGAGGCTTACGCCATGATCGACCGACCGCCGAACGCTTGAACCACCCCACCCCGGCGCTGGTCCGATCCTCGTGCCACAGACGCGAACGCCCATGCGCAGGATCCAGCGCCGCTTATGCAAGACGTACGGAATAGCGACCTGACGGGCAAGCGAATTCCGGATGGAATTGGTTAACTCCAACGACATTTCCGGGCGAATTGACGATGCCGCCGCACTGGCGCCTTGCCCCACGGTATGGTAGTTCTCCGCGGCTTAAACGCCCAATATGGGGGACACGACGTGACAGCTGGGCGGCTTGTCATAGCATCCGATCATGCCGGATTTCCGCTGAAGGAGGTGCTGCGCGGTGAGCTCGAGGCCATGGGTCTCGAGGTCGATGACCTGGGCACGCACACCGAGGATTCCGTAGACTATCCCGATTTCGCCGAAGCCTTGGCGACGGCGATCAAAAACGGCAAGGCCGATCGTGGTGTTCTGGTCTGCGGTACGGGGATCGGCATCGGTATGGCGGCAAACCGCTATCCCTGGATACGCGCCGCGGTTTGTCACGACGTCACGTCAACGCGGCTGGCCCGCGCCCATAACGACGCCAACGTGGTGGTCATGGGTGCGCGCCTGATCGGCACCGAGACGGCGAAGGATTGCCTGAGAGTATTTCTGGAAACCAATTTTGACGGTGACCGCCACGTCAGACGGGTCGACAAGCTCGCCAAGCTGCCGGCCTGAACCCAACAGATAACGACGAGAACCTGATTTTGGAGAACACGCCCATGTCCGTCGCGGAACAGACCCATGCGTCGTCAGATTTCTTTACCCGCGGGATCGCCGATAGCGATCCTGAGCTTTTGAAGTCGATCAAGGGCGAATTGCATCGCCAGCGCGATCAGATCGAATTGATCGCCTCGGAAAACATCGTCTCGACGGCGGTGTTGGAGGCCCAGGGCACGGTCCTGACCAACAAGTATGCGGAAGGCTATCCTGGCCGGCGCTATTACGGCGGCTGCGAATACGTCGATATCGCCGAACAGCTTGCCATCGACCGGGCCAAGGAGCTGTTCGGCTGCAACTTCGCCAACGTTCAGCCCCATTCGGGCGCCCAGGCGAACGGTGCGGTCTTCCTGGCGCTCTTGCAGCCCGGCGACACGATCCTCGGCATGTCGCTCGCCCATGGCGGCCATCTGACCCACGGCGCGGCCCCCAGCCTGTCGGGCAAGTGGTTCAACGCGGTCGGCTACGGCGTGCGCGAAGACGACGCGCTGATCGACTATGACGCCATGGCCAAGCTGGCCGACGAGCACAAGCCCAAGCTGATCATCGCCGGTGGTTCCGCCTATCCGCGCATCATCGACTTCGCGCGCATGCGCGCGATCGCCGATTCCGTGGGCGCTTACCTCATGGTCGACATGGCGCACTTTGCCGGGCTGGTCGCCTCCGGCGTCCATCCGACGCCGCTGCCCCATGCCCATGTCGTGACCACGACGACGCATAAGACCCTGCGCGGTCCGCGCGGCGGCATGATCCTCACCAATGACGAGGCGCTTGGCAAAAAGTTCAACTCGGCCGTCTTCCCGGGTCTTCAGGGCGGCCCGCTGATGCACGTGATCGCGGCCAAGGCGGTCGCGTTCGGCGAAGCGCTCCGGCCCGACTTCAAGGCCTATAGCCAGTCGGTCGTCGACAACGCCAAGACGCTTGCCGGCGCCATGGTCGACGGCGGTCTGGCCGTCGTCTCCGGCGGCACCGACACGCACCTGATGCTGGTCGATCTGAGGCCCAAGGGGCTGACCGGCAACGTCGCGGAGCGCAGCCTGGAGAACGCCGGCATCACCTGCAACAAGAACGCCATCCCGTTCGATCCGGAAAAGCCGATGGTGACGTCGGGCATCCGGTTGGGAACGCCGGCCGGCACGACGCGCGGTTTCGGCACCGCCGAGTTCCTGCAGGTCGGCCATCTGATTGTCGAGGTGCTGGACGGCCTGGTCGCCAATCCCGACGACAACAGCGCGGTGGAAAAGGCGGTCGAGGCCAAGGTCGCCGAGCTGTGCCGACGCTTCCCGGTCTATCAGGACATGAACGTAGGATAACCCCGAACCATGCGCTGCCCCTTTTGCGGACACGACGACACCCAGGTCAAGGACTCCAGGCCGACCGAAGACGGCGCCACCATCCGGCGGCGGCGCCAGTGCCTGGAATGCGGCGCACGGTTCACGACCTTTGAGCGGATCCAGTTGCGCGAGCTGACCGTCGTCAAGAAAAGCGGCAGCCGCGCGCCGTTCGACCGGGACAAGCTGGCGCGATCGATCGAGATTGCGGTCAGGAAACGCCCGGTCGATCCGGAGCGGGTCGAGCGCATGGTCTCCGGTATCCAACGGCGCCTGGAGAGCATGGGCGAGACCGAGATCCCGTCGACCGTGATCGGCGAGATGGTGATGGAAGCCCTGCGCAACCTGGACCAGGTCGCCTATGTCCGCTTTGCGTCGGTCTACCGCAACTTCCGCGAAGCGAAAGATTTTGAGCAGTTCATCGAACAGATCGACGGCGCCAGCTTCGTCGACGACTAGGGACGACGATCTGGCCCATATGGCGGCGGCGCTGAGGCTCGCCGCGCGTGGCCTGGGCTGTGTCTGGCCGAATCCGGCGGTCGGCTGCGTCATCGTCAACCGGGGGCGGGTCGTCGGCCGCGGCTGGACCCAGCCCGGCGGCAGGCCCCATGCGGAAACCGAGGCGCTGCGCCGAGCCGGCGATGCCGCACGGGGCGCGACCGCCTATGTGACATTCGAACCGTGTGCCCATCATGGCCAGACGCCGCCCTGCGCCGACGCGCTGGTCGCCGCCGGTGTCGCGCGCGTGGTCATCGCTTGTCCCGATCCCGACCCGCGCGTCGCTGGTAGGGGCGTGGTGATCTTGAAGGACGCCGGCATCGAGGTCGTCGAAGACGTCATGCGCGAGGCGGCCGAGACCCTTAACCAGGGGTTCC
Source organism: Alphaproteobacteria bacterium (assembly GCA_028277285.1). GTDB lineage: Bacteria > Pseudomonadota > Alphaproteobacteria > SP197 > SP197 > JANQGO01. The sequence continues at coordinate 8,727 of JANQGO010000288.1, forward strand.
TGACGCGCCTGTCCGCCGACCGGCCCATGGTGACGTTGAAGATCGCCGCCAGCATCGACGGGCGGGTCGCCACGGCGAACGGCCACAGCCACTGGATAACCGCTGAGCCGGCGCGCCGTTTGGGCCACCTGCTGCGCGCCAACCACGACGCCATCGCCGTCGGCTCGGGCACGGTAAAGGCGGACAATCCGCTTCTGACCTGCCGGCTGCACGGTCTGGAGGAGAGATCGCCTGTGCGCGTCGTGTTCGACGGCCAGTTGACGACGCCGGCCGACAGCCAGCTCGTGACGACATCCGACCGCATTCCGACGTGGCTGGTGACGACCAACGCCGCGCCGAAAGCCAACCGCAAGGCCTTGGCCGAAACCGATGTCGAGATCGTCGACGTCGGCGGGCACCGCGACGGCTCAATCGACATGGCCGCCGCCCTGGAGGCCCTAGCCGCGCGCGGTGTGACCCGGCTTCTGGTTGAAGGCGGTCCGCGTCTGGCGACGGTGTTCTTGAAGGCCGGTCTGGCCGACCGCATCGCCTGGTTCAGCGCGCCGATCGCGCTGGGCGGCGATGCCTTGCCAGCCCTGGGCGACCTCGGCCTCGACCGTGTCGACAAGGCCATTCGCCTGGTCCCCGATGAAACGAGGGCGATCGGCAACGATATGCTCCGTATGGCTCATATCGTTCACGCCGAAACCGAGGAGTAGGGCATGTTCACTGGGATCGTCACCGACGTCGGATCGGTCGAGACCGTCGAGGCGCGCGGCGACAAGCGGTTCGTGATCAAAACCGCCTATGACATGGACGAGGTCGATATCGGCGCTTCGATTGCCTGCTCCGGCGTCTGCCTGACCGTCGTCGAGAAGGACAAACATACGTTCGCCGTGGACGTTTCGGCCGAAAGCCTGTCGCGTTCGGTGCTCGGTTGTTGGGTCGAGGGTTCCAAGGTGAACCTGGAGCGCTCCCTCAAGCTGGGTGACGAGATGGGCGGCCATATCGTCTCCGGCCATGTCGACGGCATCGGCCGGATCGCGGCGATGACGCCGGAAGGCGATTCCGTCCGCTACGACATCGCGGTGCCCGACAATCTCGCGCGGTTCATCCCCGAGAAGGGATCGATCGCCGTCGACGGCGTGTCGCTGACCGTCAACCAAGT
>JANQGO010000395.1 GCA_028277285.1 Alphaproteobacteria bacterium
ACCGGTGGGCCCTTGCCGGCCGCCGCGCCACATTCTGGTGGCGCGACGACGGCGCCGGTCCCGATGACGGCCGGCTGCAGGAGTTTCTGGACCAGCGGCGGCGTCTCGAGGCGCCCCTGGCGCTCGCCACGGTCCCGGCTTGGCTCGCCGCACCGACGGTGCGACAGGTTCGGGGCGATCCTGGCACAAGCGTGCTGCAGCATGGCTGGGCGCACCGCAACAACGCCCAGCCACCGGCCAAGAAGACCGAGCTGGTCGATGGGACCGAGAACCTCGAAAAGGACCTCCAGAAGGGCCGTGAGACGCTTCAGGAGGCCTTTGACGCGCAGTTTCAGCCGGTCATGGTGCCCCCGTGGAACCGAATCGGACCCAAGATCGAGGCACGGCTCGCCACATTGGGGTATTCAGGGCTCAGCACACACCGCCCGCGTGCGGCAACACCGGAACCCCGGGTTCATACAGTCAATGTTCATATCGACATCATCGATTGGCGCGCCCGCGCCTTCTGCGGCGATGCGGTAGCGCTGTCGCAAGCGCTCAGCCACCTCCAGGCCCGCCGGACCGGCCAGGCCGACGCCCTGGAGCCGACCGGGCTGATGACCCACCACCGCGACCACGACACCGCCTGCGAGCGCTTCGTCGACCGGTTTGTCGCGGCCGTCCGGGATCACGACGCCGGCCAGTGGCTGGACGCCCGCAGCCTGTTTGGCGCGCGCCAGGAGGCGGCATGAGCGAGCATCGCTACGAAACCAGTGTGCTGACAGGCGATTACATCCGGTCCGGCGCCGGCGTTCTGCTGACCTGGGGGCCGTTGTTGATCGTTGAGGCCGCGCCCATCATGGTTTACATCCTTGGTGCGCTGGGGGGCGTATTTGCGGTCTTCGGGATCAGAACCCTGATCCGTCAGATGACCACCATTGAAGTTTCCGAGGACGGGATCCGTGCCAGAGGTCCCGCCGGGAAGGCTGTGTCGTGGGATGACTTGAACAGTATGAAGCTCGCTTACTACTCCACCCGGCGAGATCGACAGCGAGGCTGGATGCACCTGACCGTCAAGGACAGTGCGAAGAAGCTCGGTGTGGATTCCTCGATCACCGACTTCGAGACCATCGCCAGCGCCGCCCTGCAGGCGGCCACGGCGCGCGGGCTCACCTTGTCCGACGTGACGCGGTCCAACTTCGACGCCCTGGGTCTGACACCCGATCCCCACGGCTTGCCGGACGACCACCTGTGAGCAGCCTGGTCGACATTCTCAACCTGGGCATCGAGTTCGAGGTCGGCGACGGGCGGGTCAAAGCGGTGCGCGGCGCCAGCTTCACCATCCGGCAGGGCCGGACACTGGCCCTGGTCGGCGAGTCCGGTTCCGGCAAGACGGTGATCTCGCAGGCGATCATGCGCATCCTGCCGCAGAACGCCCACATCACCCGCGGCCAGATCCTGTTCAACGATCCGACAAGGGACGGCCAGGTCACCGACATCGCCGCGCTCCCGCCCGACGGCAAACGCATGCGCGGTATTCGCGGCGGCCGTATCTCGATCATCTTCCAGGAGCCGATGACGTCGCTGTCGCCGCTGCACACGGTCGGCGACCAGGTCTCCGAAGCACTCCTTCTTCATCGCGACTGCGATCGCCAGCAAGGCAAGGAACTGACCATCTCGATGCTGCGTCTGGTCGGCTTTCCGGAGCCTGAAAAGGCGTGGCGCAGCTACCCGTTCGAGCTCTCCGGCGGTCTGCGCCAACGCGCCATGATCGCCATGGCCCTGGTGTGCCGGCCCGCGCTTTTGGTCGCCGACGAGCCGACCACGGCTTTGGATGTCACGATCCAGGCGCAGATTCTGAAACTGCTGGACGATCTGCAGGACGAACTCGGCATGGCGGTGCTGATGATCACCCATGATCTGGGCGTTGTGGCGAACGTGGCCGAGGAAGTGGTGGTGATGTACCACGGCGAGGTGATGGAGAAGGGGTCGCTGGACGATATTTTCCGCCACGCCGAGCATCCCTACCTCAAGGCCCTGTTGCGCGCCGTGCCGCGCTTCGACATGAAGCCGGGCGAACGCCTGGTGCCGCTGCGCGAGGTCAAGCACGCGCGCGCCGAACGCCATCAGCAGCGCAAACCCTGGCCCAAGGACGACGACCGGCCCCTGCTGAAGGTCCGCCACCTGACCAAGACCTTCAGCATCCGCAAGTCCGAATGGCTGGGCGGCAAGAAGATCGAGCATTTGGCGGTCGACGACATCAGTTTCGATGTGCGCCGCGGCGAATGTCTGGGACTGGTCGGCGAGTCCGGCTGCGGCAAGACGACGACCAGCAAGATGATCATGAAGGCGCTGACGCCCGACAGCGGCGAGCTGATCTACAACAACCGGGGCACCGAGATCGATATCCGGACCCTCTCCGGACCCGCCCTGTTCGATTTCCGGCGCGACGTTCAGTTCATCTTCCAGGATCCTTTCGGTTCGCTGAATCCGCGCATGACGGTGATGGACATCATCTCCGAACCGCTGATGATCCATAACGTCTGCAGCGGTCAGGAACGGGCGGACCGGGTGATGGAGCTGATGCGCCTGGTCGGCCTGGATGTGCGTCACCTGCGGCGATATCCGCACAGCTTCTCCGGCGGCCAGCGGCAGCGCATCGGTATCGCGCGCGCGCTTGCGCTGGAACCCGATCTTCTGATCTGCGACGAGCCGGTGTCGGCGCTGGACGTGTCGATCCAGGCGCAGATCCTCAATCTGTTGAAGGACCTGCAGGACGAACTGGGTCTGACCTATCTCTTCATTTCGCACAATCTGGCGGTGATCGATTACATGGCCGACCGCATCGCCGTGATGTGCGCCGGCCGGCTGGTCGAACAGGCGGACCGGCGCGAGCTGTTCGAAAACCCCGTGCATCCCTACACCCGCGCGCTTCTTGCCGCCGTGCCGAAACCCGATCCCGATCACAAACTGAACCTGACCGCACTGATGGCCGGGCGCGCCAGCAAGCCCGACGCCTGGCCGGAGCCGTTCAAAGTCTCGTCGGATGCCAAGCTCGACATGATCGATCTGGGCAACGGTCATCTGGTGCGCGCCAGCCGCGCGCCGAATGCCGCGGAGCTCGCCGCGTGATCCGCTGTCTGGCCGCCCTTCTGTGTCTCGTGTCGATCGCCGCGTCGCCGGCGGCGGCCGAGACCCTGATCGAGCCGCCCTATTGGGCTGAAGCCGTCGAGACCGGCGAGCTGCCGCCGGTCGCCGAACGGGTCACGGACGCGCCGCTGGTCGTCACCCTGGACGGCGAGCGCAGCGTCGGCACCTATGGCGGCGACTGGCAGATGCTGGTCAACCGGGTCAAGGACACGCGCCTTTTGGTCGTCTTCGGTTACGCGCGGCTGATCGTCTATGACACCGACCTCGATCTGGTGCCGGACATTCTGGAGAGTTTCGAGGTCGAGGACGGCCGCATCTTTACCTTCCATTTGCGGCCCAACCATCATTGGTCGAACGGCGATCCGTTCACCGCCGAGGACTTCCGTTACTGGTGGGAAGACGTCGCCACCCATCCCGATCTGTCGCCGGCCGGCCCGCCGAAGATCCTGACCGTCGACGACGAGTTGCCGGTATTCGAGGTGATCGACGAGCTGACCGTTCGCTACACGTGGTCGAAACCCAATCCCGATTTCCTGCCGGCCCTGGCCAGCGCCGCGCCGCTCTTCATCTACCGGCCGGCCGAGTACATGAAAAAGTATCACCCCGGCTACGGTGACGTTGACTGGATCAACGCCCAGGTCGAGGAAGCCGGCAAGTCAAGCTGGGCGTCGCTGCACAACGGCATGGACAACCTCTACAAGTTCGACAATCCGGATCTGCCGACGTTGCAGCCGTGGATGATCACCAACGCGGCGCCGGCGCAGCGTTTTATCGGCGTGCGCAACCCCTACTTCCACAAGATCGATCAGGCCGGCCATCAGTTGCCCTATATCGACCGCGTCATCATGAACGTGGTCGACAGCAAGCTGATCCCGCTGAAGACGTGGGCCGGTGAATCCGACCTTCAGGCGCGCGGCCTGTCGTTCAACGACTACACGTTCCTGAAGGAAGGCGAAGGCCACAACGACTATCAGGTTCGCCTGTGGCGCACGGTGCGTGGATCGCAACTGGCGCTCTATCCGAACCTGAACGTCAACGATCCGGTTTGGCGCGATCTGTTGCGCGACGTCCGGTTCCGCCGTGCCTTGTCGCTCGCCGTCAACCGGCACGAGATCAACCAGGTCATCTATTACGGCCTGGGCATCGAAGGCAATAACACGGTCCTGCCGTTGAGCCCGCTCTATGATGAAGCCTATCGCAGCCAATGGGCCGAGTTCGATCTGGACGAGGCCAATCGTCTGCTCGACGAAATCGGGCTCACCGAACGCGACAGCCAGGGTTACCGTCTGCTGCCCGACGGCAGACCGCTGCAGATCATTGTCGAGACGGCCGGCGAGGATCCCCAGGAGTCCGACATCCTGGAACTGATCCACGACAGTTGGCGCGACGCCGGTATCAAGCTCTTCACCAAACCCATGCAGCGCGAGGTCTTGCGCAACCGCGTGTTCGCCGGCGAGACCGTGATGTCGATCTGGTTCGGGCTGGAGAACGGCGTGCCGACGCCGAAGATGACCCCGGCCGAATTCGCGCCGACCAGCCAGCAGCTTCTGCAATGGCCCAAATGGGGTCAGTACTACGAGACGTCCGGCGCCAGCGGCGAGCCGATCGACATGGCCGATGCCGAGCGGCTGATGGAACTGGCCCACGAATGGCAGGGCGCCGGCAGCGAAGCCGACCAGGAACGCATCTGGGACGAGATTCTGGAGACCTATGCCGACGGCGTTTATTCGATCGGCCTGATCGCCGGCATCTTCCAGCCGGTCGTCGTCTCCGACCGGCTGCACAACGTCCCCGAAGAGGCGATGTTCAACTGGGATCCCGGCAGCCAGTTCGGCATCTACGAACCCGAAACCTTCTGGTTCACCGACGGCAGCAACGGGCGGTAGGGCATGATCAACTACATCGCCCAGCGCCTGTTGATCATGGTGCCGACGCTGATCGGCATCAGCCTGATCACCTTCATCATCATCCAACTGCCGCCGGGCGATTTCCTGTCGACCATGATCGCCGAATGCGAGGCCCAGGGCGAGAGCGCCTGTGCCGACCAGATCGAGATCTACCGCCAGGAGTTCGGCCTGGATAAGCCGGTCTGGCAACAGTACCTGTTCTGGGTCGGCGGCCTGCTGCAGGGCGATCTGGGGCTGAGTTTCGAATACAACAAACCGGTCAACCAGGTGATCGGCGAGAGCCTTCTGCTGACCATCATCGTGTCGGCGGCGACCATCATCTTCACCTGGGTCGTCGCGTTCCCGATCGGCGTCTATTCGGCGACCCATCAGTATTCCTGGGGCGACCACGGGCTGACCTTCATCGGCTTTCTGGGTCTGGCGACACCGAACTTCCTGTTGGCGCTGGTCCTCCTGTTCCTGGCCAATGTCTGGTTCGGCACCTCGATCGGCGGCCTGATGGACCCGGAGTATCTTGACCAGCCGTGGAGCTGGGCAAAGTTCCTCTCCGTGCTCGAACACCTCTGGATTCCGGTGGTCGTCATCGGCACCTCCGGCACCGCCGGCCTGATCCGCCGCCTGCGCGCCAATCTACTGGACGAACTGCAGAAGCAGTATGTCGTCACCGCGCGCGCCAAGGGCCTGTCGCCGGGCAAGGCGTTGATGAAGTACCCGCTCAGGATGGCGCTTAACCCGTTCATCGCCGATATCGGCAACCTGCTGCCCCAGGTCATTTCCGGCGCCGTCATCGTTTCGGTCGTGCTGTCGCTGCCGACCACGGGTCCGATCCTGCTGCGCGCGCTGCAGACCCAGGACATGTACCTGGCCGGCTCGTTCCTGATGTGCCTGGCGCTCTTGACCGTGATCGGCGTCTTGATCTCCGATCTCCTGCTCGCCGTGCTCGATCCGCGTATCCGCCTCGCCGGGGGGGCCGGTCACTGATGACCGACGCGACCCGCAGAGACGACGACACGATCGAGCGGTTTGTCTCCGACAAACCCTTCGATCCCTATTCCGTCGAACAACTGACGCCGGAACAGGAACGCTTCTATATGGCGTCCCAGTGGAAGCTGATGTGGTGGAAGTTCCGCCGCCATCAGCTTGCGGTGATTTCGGGCGCCTTGCTGCTGGTCACCTTCTTTTCAATCCTGATCTCCGAGATCCTGGCGCCCTACAATCTGGCGACGCGCCATACGGACTTCATCTACGCGCCGCCCCAGGCCATCAACTTCTTCCATGACGGCAAGTTCGTCGGGCCCTTTGTCTACGGGCTCAACTACGAGCTCGACATGGACACGTTGCAGCGCGTCTACACACCCAACACCGACGACGTGCAGCCCATCCGCTTCTTGTGCCTGGGCGACGAGTATGAGTTCTGGGGCGCCATTCCCATGCGCTTCCACATCATCTGTCCGGCCGAGGACGGTCAGATGTTCCTGTTCGGCACCGACCGGCTGGGCCGCGACATGCTGTCGCGCATCATCTATGGCGCGCGCATTTCGCTCACCGTCGGCCTGATCGGCATCACCATCAGCTTCGTCCTGGGTATCATCCTGGGCGGTCTGTCCGGTTACTACGGCGGCTGGATCGACACCATGGTCCAGCGCCTGATCGAAATCATCCGCAGTTTCCCGGAGCTGCCGTTGTGGATGGCGTTATCGGCAGCGCTACCGGTGACGTGGAGTCCGCTGCTGATCTATTTCGGCATCACGATCATCCTGGGCCTGTTCGACTGGACAGGCCTGGCGCGCGCCGTGCGCTCGAAACTCTTATCGCTGCGCGAGGAGGACTTCGCGACCGCCGCCGTCCTGATGGGGGCGACGCCCAAGCGCGTGATCTTCCGCCACCTTTTGCCCAGCTTCACCAGTCACCTGATCGCCAGCGCCACGCTATCGATCCCAGCGATGATCCTGGGCGAGACCGCGCTGTCGTTCCTGGGACTGGGCCTGCGCCCGCCGATCACCAGTTGGGGCGTGCTGCTGAACGAAGCGCAAAACATCAACGTCGTCGCGCTCTACCCGTGGCTGATGCTGCCCGTGGTGCCGGTGATTATCGTGGTGCTTGCCTTCAACTTCCTGGGCGACGGCCTGCGCGACGCCGCCGACCCCTACAAGTAAAGCCGACCTCGCGTCCCGGCCTCGAGCCGGGACCCAGGAACACGGGCGAGGCTAAATCGTCACCGGCCGTGATCGTGGACCTCGGATCAAGTCCGGGGTGCGATCGTGTGTTCTGTTGTGAAGGTTGTCTGGGTAACCGCTAACTAGCGCATCTTCCAGACGGCCAGGACGGCGAAGATCAGGAGCGCGATCGGCCAATGGTAGAAGGACATGCCGCCTTCCATCACGCCGAGCGCCAACATCGAGCCGATCGGCAGGAAGAAGCATCCGGCCCAGCCGCCATAATCCTTGAGCCACTGGTTGAAGACTTCCAGCGTCGCGCGGGTGACGCCGCGGGGCAAGCCGGCCGGGATCGGCAGCCGCGCGCGGAAAAACAGCGTCCAGACGCTGCCGACGATCATCACGACGGATATGGCGAAGACGTGGCCCGCCCCGGTGGTGAAAAAGTCGATCATGGGCACCATTTTGGGCCAAGAAGCGCAGTTTGCAAGCCAACGGCAATAAGCCTTCCCTCGCAATTTCGTGACCTGCTTGGCAACGCACTTTAACCTTGCAATTCTCTATTTTCGCAATTAGGAAAGTATCTATGAACGATGTTTTCAAAGCCCTGTCTTCCGAACCGCGGCGGCGCATCCTGAATCACCTGGCCGGCGGACCGATGACGGTGGGAGAGATCACCGAAAAGTTCGACATGGAGATGTCATCGATCTCCAAGCACCTTTCGATCCTGAAATCGGCCGATCTCGTCAGGGAGCAAAAGCGCGGCCAACACGTGCTCTACAGCATTGCTTCCGACAACCTTGCAAACTCGATCTACAGCTTCTTGACGCCGTTTTGCCCGAGCGCGCGGAAGATCGCCAAAGACAGAAAGCTGGGCGGGTCCTGAACCGATGATGAAGCCGGTCGCACGTATCGACGCATCCGGAGCGTCGCCGCTTCTCGGATCGGTCCGGCCCGACCTTCGCAAGATCAGTTGGACCGGCGGCATGATGCTGATCGGCGTGATGCTCGGCCCGGTCTATTTCTCCTGGGACGGTGTGGCGGTCTGTCTTGCCCTGACATACGTCACCATGCTCGTGGGCCACAGCGTCGGCATGCACCGCATGATGATTCACCGTACCTTTCGGTGTCCCAAGTGGCTTGAACGGCTGCTCATTTATGCCGGCGTGCTCGTCGGCGTCGGCGGACCGTTTGGTGTCATCAGGATTCACGACACCCGTGACTGGGCTCAGCGACAACCGAGCTGTCACGTGTTCTTTTCACATGAGCGGGGCTTCTGGCGCGACCTCTCCTGGCAGCTCTTCTACCGCTTCGACTTCGATCGCCCCCCGTCGCTCAAGATCGAGGCCAACCTGTCGAACGATCCCTGTTACATCTTCATGGAGCGAACCTGGCGTCTGCAGCAGCTCGTCCTTGCCGTACCCCTCTACGCCATGGGGGGTCTGTCTTGGGTGATCTGGGGTGTTTGCATCCGCGTCGTCCTTGGCACGGCCGGTCACTGGACCATCACCTACTTCTGCCACAACCCGGGCCCGGGCCGCTGGCGTGTGCGCGATGCCGCCGTCCAGGCGTCGAACCTGCCGGCTCTTGGAATCGTTACACACGGGGAGTGCTGGCATAACAACCATCACGCCTTCCCCGAGTCGGCGCGTATCGGTCTTGAGAAGGGCCAGTGTGATCCGGCCTGGCGCGTCATTCGGCTGCTGGAACGGGTCGGTCTTGCATCCGATGTCGGCCTGCCCAGGCCCAGCTCGGAAAGGGACGACCTAGCCGACGTGTCCGCGCTTCACGACAGTCTAACGCAGCCGCGCAGAGCCGCGGCCTAGCCGCCACATCAGCGCGTTCGCCACGCCACGACGACAGGTACCGCGACAAGTCCGGCAAAAATGGCGACAGCACCCAGGCCGAACTCCCAGTAGGTCAGCACGTAGCACATGATGATGTAGCCGAGAATCACGAGGCTGATGCCCAACAGGGTGATACCGTCGAGTTCACGATCGTCTTGCCGAACCTTGCGCGCCTCTGCGGTCGGCATGCCCGGCCAAGTCGGCTGGGGGGTCGGCTTGGCGACCAAAGAGCGGCGCAGACAGATCAAGACACCGACCCAAAAGGCGAGCAAGCCCAGGAGGAATACGGAGGTGATGTCGCCACCGGGCATAGCGAGCCCCTAAACCGGCTGCGAATAGGCGTCGCGCGCGACGTCTTCGAGCAGCGGCATCGAGGGGTAGTCCAGGATCATCAGACCGCCGTCGACGATCAAGGTCTGGCCGGTGATGAAGCTCGCCTCGTCGGACGCCAGAAACAGCACGGCGGCGGCGATCTCCTGGGGCGTGCCCATGCGGTTCATCAGCGACGGCGGCATCGCCCAGCTGCCGTCGGCGTTACCCGAGGGCGGCGCGGCAGCATCGTTTTCGATCGCGATCCAGCCCGGGCTGACGCCGTTGACGCGCACGCCCATGGGCCCGCCTTCCGCGGCGAACGAGCGCGTCAGGCCCTCCACCGCCGCCTTGGCGATGCCGTAGAGCCCCCAATTGCCGTGCCAGGTCGCGGTCGAGGAGATGTTGACCATCGACCCCTTGGTCTCCGCCAGATGCGGCAAGGCGTAGGCCGAGACGAAGTAGGGCGCGTCGAGATTGGGGCCGCGCAGCTTGCTCCAACGCACGCCCGGCCCGTCGGCATCCTGGACGCCGGCGCGCCGGCCGCCGACACCGGCATTGTTGATCACCACGTCGAGCCGGCCGTAATCCGCGACGACCTGCTCGATCAGGCCGGCGACCGCGTCCTCGTTCGCAAGCTCGACCGGGTAGAAACTGCCCTCGCCGCCACGCTCTTTGACCTTGGCCTCGACGTTCGCCCCCTTGGCGGTGTCACGGCCGACAAACGGCACCCGGGCGCCCTCCTCGATCAACCGGTGAACCATGCCGCGGCCGATACCGGAGTTGCCGCCGGTGACCAGCACCACCTTGTCCTCGAAACGCATGGCCCCTGCCCTCTGCCGCAAACCGTTGGGTACGAGGCTTTAGCCTACGCCGGGTTATCCGCATCGCAAGGGTTGTCCTTCAACACGGCGATCGCCAGGGGTTCGGCGACGCCGTCGATTGCGCGCGCGGTGAGCGGCGCGAACGTCTGCGCCGACGCACCTTGTTCGGCCGCAAGCGCCAGGGCCGCCGCCGAGGCGGTGGCGCGCACGCCTTCTGCCTTGCAGTGTTTCTCAAGCTTGGCGGCCAGGTTCACCGCGTCGCCGATGACCGTGTACTCCAGCCGGCTGTCATCGCCGACGGCGCCGAAGACGACCTGGCCGGTCGCAAGACCCATGCCGTAGCCCAGAGGCGCCAGGCCTTCGGTGCGCCGGCGTTCGTTCCACGCCGCCATGCCGGCATCGATACGCACGACGGCGGCCATGGCGTCGCGCGCATAGGTCTCGCTGGGCGCGGCGGCGCCGAACGTCGCCATCACGCCGTCGCCCAGGAACTTGTCGATGGAGCCGCCGTTCTCCTGCACCGCCGGCACGACGATCGCCTGGTACTCAGACAGCATGGCCACGGTCTCCGACGGTCCGACGTCGCGCGACATCGGCGTGAAACCACGGATGTCGACGAACAGGATGGCGGCATCGCGCACCACGCCTTCGCCCGGGTTGACCATGTCGTCGGCACGCACGATCTGTTCGGCGATCTCCGGCGCGAAGAAGCGCGAGAGATCGGCGGCCGCCTGGCTTTCGGCGACCGAGCGGATCAGCTGGCGGCGCGCGCGGGTCAGCGCGATGAACAAGACGCCGGTGACCAGAAGGATCGAGATGATCTTGTCGATTTCGCCGCCGAGCAGCACGTCGCTCGATTGCAGGTAGTGGATGTAGTCCTGGGTGATCGGGCTGGTCTGCTCGGAGAAGACGACGGCATAGAGCAGCAGCGCGGTCCAGCCGATCACCGCGGCGATCCCGGCCATGGCGACATAGCGGGGATCGAAACGCAGCGTCCGGAGCGCGATCAGGCCGAACAGATAGAGCATGGTCGGGCCCTTGAGGGAGAAGCCCGGCGGCTGCATGTATTGGATGTGGAAGCTCCAGATGGTCACCAGCAGCACGCAGACGTCGACCACGATCGATAGCACGATCATCCACGACGGCAGGCGCCGGAGATGGGCCAGCACCAGCCGGATGACCGTAAACACCGTATAGGCACCGAGCGCCCAGGGCACCGGCTCCAGCATGGCGTCGGCGGGGAAGGTCTTGCGCGTCAGGCTGTAGAGCACGGCGAAGAAAGCGATGCCGCAGATCTGCACCCAGCCGATCAGGATCTCGCTGTCGGCCTGGTCGCGCGCGATCTGCGCCTGCACGCGTTCCGGCAGGCGGCCTTCCACAGGCGCGCCGAACAACAGCCTTGCCAGACGTTTCAGCACCCGATCCTCCAGATCCCCGCCACGGCCATTATACGCAGGCCGAAGGCTGGCGGGCCGTCAAAGGACCGTGTCGAGCACGTGAGGCTCCTGTGTCGCTGGCATCACCGGCCCACTCCCCCTCCCGGCCACCCCGAGGATGCTGCCATGGGTGGCCCCGGCGAAAACGCCTCGCGGCGTTTTGCCCCGGAGGAGGGGGAGCGGGCCAGCTCCGGTTCCGCGCTAGCACATCACTAGCGGCGCCGGAGCCACAGGCTGGTTT
>JANQGO010000382.1 GCA_028277285.1 Alphaproteobacteria bacterium
GCCGCCGCTCACGCGCAACACCGCCAAGCGGCTGGTCAAGTCGCCGAAGACCTATGTCCGCGACAGCGGCCTGATGCACGCACTGCTCGGCATCGCCGATTTCAACGCCCTGGCGGGCCACCCTGCCGCCGGCGCGAGCTGGGAAGGGTTCGTCATCGAGACCCTGCTCGCCAGCGCCCCGGACGGCACATTGGCCAGCTTCTATCGCACCGGCGCCGGGGCGGAGATCGATCTGGTTCTTGAATTGCCGGGCGGCGCCCTTTGGGCAATCGAGATCAAGCGCAGCCTCGCCCCGACGCTGGACCGCGGCTTCCATAGCGCGCGCCAGGACCTGCGGCCCACCCGCTGCTTCGTCGTCTACCCCGGCGACGACCGTTTCCCCAAGGCCGACGGTGTCGAGGTCATCGGGCTGCGCGAGATCGCCGGAGAGCTGGCCTCGGGTGCTTGACGCGGATTGCCAGGGCCTCTCCCGGCGGCGCGTCTGCGCTATCCTCGGTCCCCATCACCCAGTTCGTGGCGGGCCGGGTCCATGGCGACATGCGGCACACGGATGACGACGACGCCGGCGCTTTCGACCGGGTAGACAATCACATGATGGCCGTGGAAGAAGCGACGGAGCCCTGGGCGAGCCGGATCTTCGCGCCCAATCGCCGGCATGTCGGCAAGCAGATCGAACGCACGAAGCAGGCCGTCGCGGTATCGCTCGGCCACCGCCCAACCGAAAGTCTCGATGCCATATTCGTTGATCGCAACAAGGTCATCCGCGGCCTTGGCGGTCAACCGGTAGGGCCTTCAGCTTGAACCAGCCTTCGCCTTTGCACGGCCGCGCCGTGGTGAGAAACACGGGCTAGGCGGATCGTCCTCGGCCGTCGCGGCGATGGCGTCGATGAACCGGATCAGGTGCCAATAGCCATCAGCAGGTGATTGGGCCGTACGATCGGGATGCCGCGAAAGGGCGACATCACCAACAGATCGTGATCGCCGGTAACGATGCAGTCGGCTGCGCCGTTCAGCGCCGTTTCGAGGAACTTGTTGTCGTTCGCATCGCGACACCCCAGCATCGCCCCGCTGATCGAGAGCCACTCTGAGATCGCGTCAAGATCGGCGAGGAAGGAACCTATTTCCGTCAGGTCGACGTATCGCCGGAACTTCGGCCGCGACAGGCGCGTGCGCAGTTCGTCGAACGTCTCGTCTGAGAACAGGAGGACCGCTCGCCTGCGGCGCAGCGCCTCCATGATGGCGCGCGGCGGCCCTGTCGGCCGCAACAACGCACTGATCAGGATATTCGTGTCGAGGACGACACGGTCAGCTCTCATCGGCTAGCAGTGCGTCGACATCCTGATCCGTCAGGCCGGCCCGCGACGCCTTGGCGGAAACGGCGTCCAGCGTCGCCGACAGGCGATCCCAGGCGGCACCGCGCAGGCGCTCGTACTGGTCGACGGACATCAGCACGCCGACGGCCCGGCCCTTGCGGGTGACCTGCACAGGGCCCGTCTGCGCGGCGTCGATCAGGCGACCGAAGCGGTTCTTCGCGTCGCTGGCGGCAACTTGTTTCATAGAGCCAACATGGCCGTTTCCCCGCGGTCGCACAACGGTGATCGGGCCGCGCCTCAGCCGTCGTTTCCTTCCCCGCCGGAACGCGCTAACACCACCGGCCATGGCCACATCCTCCTGCATGCGGCCCGGCGGTGCGCCGCCGGAGGCCCGGCGATGACCGCCCCTGCCGCCGTCGAGCGGCTGGGCGATCGCTATGCCGGCCTGCTCGCCGCCATCATGACCGCCTCGGCGGCGCGCGCGCGGGTCGTCGTCGCCGTCGCCCTGGTGCTGGTCGGCCTCTCCATCGCCACCACGCTGCGCTATCTCGACATCAGCACGACGACCACCGGCCTGATCGCCGATCATGTGGATTTCCGCCGCGTCGAGACCGACTTCCGCGGCGCCTTCCCCATCTTCAACCACCTGCTGGTCGTCGTCGTCGATGCCGAGACGCCGGAAGGCGCGGACGCCGCCGCCGGCCGCCTGGCCGACGCCATGCGCGAGCGCCCCGACCTGTTCGGCGATGTCTTCGCGCCCGCCGGCGACCCGTTCCTGGCGACCTACGGTCTGCTGCTGCTCGACCTGGCGGACCTGACCGCGCTGGCCGACCGCATCGCCGGGGCGCAGTCGCTGATGGCGGCACTGGCGC
>JANQGO010000485.1 GCA_028277285.1 Alphaproteobacteria bacterium
GCAGCCGACCCGCAAGCTGCGCCTGCCCGGCAAGCTTGCCGACTGTTCGGGGTCCGGGCGCGACGGCACCGAACTCTTCCTGGTCGAGGGCGATTCAGCCGGCGGTTCAGCCAAACAGGCACGCAACCGCGAGACCCAGGCCATTCTGCCGCTGCGCGGCAAGATCCTGAACGTGGCGAGCGCGTCGGCCGACAAGAAACGCGCCAACCAGGAGATTCAGGATCTCATGCAGGCGCTGGGCTGCGGCACCGGGGAGAAGTATCGCGAAGACGATCTGCGTTACGAGCGCGTCGTCATCATGACCGACGCCGATGTCGACGGCGCCCATATCGCATCGCTCCTCATGACCTTCTTCTTTCGCGAGATCCCCGGCCTGATCGACGACGGTCACCTGTTCCTCGCCGTGCCGCCGCTCTACCGTCTGTCGCGCGGCGGCGATGTCGCCTATGCCCGCGACGACGCCCACCGCGAGGAGCTGATGGCGACCCAGTTCAGCGGCAACGGCAAGGTCGAGATCAGCCGTTTCAAGGGTCTCGGCGAAATGCCGGTGCGCCAGTTGAAGGAAACCACCATGGACCCGGCAACCCGCATCCTGCTGCAGGTAGTCGTCGAGGACAGCGACCAGAAACAAACCGCCCGCCAGGTCGAAAGCCTGATGGGCCGCAAGCCGGAATTGCGGCTGAAGTTCATTCAGGAGAACGCCGACCAGGCGGTCGACCTGGATATCTAGGCGACGTGTTCACGCGAAGGCCGCATGGCCTTCGCCACGTCGCGTCTAGTCGAAAGCCGGGTCGATCATGTCCTTGCAAATCGGGCTGTTGGGGCGCCAGTAGCAGTTCTGCCAAAGGCCGTATTCCCCGTCGGGGCGCGTCTCGTCGTCATCGCCGGATTGCGTACCGATGTCAGCGACCACGTCGGCATCGTCGTCCCGTCGGTTGGCGGCCGGCGCGGAAGACGCGGTATCGTCATCGGCTGCAACCGCGACACCGACATCCACGCTCGCCGTCGGACTGGCGGCAACCTCCACGCTGTCGTCACCCGGCGACGCCGCGGGCTTCGCACCCTCCTGGGCCGCAAGGTCCTCGGTAACCGCCTGCAACTCGACCGTCGTATCCAAGACCTCTTGCAAGAACTGTATGGTTTCGTGGTCGCAGGTCAGGCGGCAAATGACGACCTGATTGTCATAGGCTTCACGCAGGGCAAGCTTCATGTGTCCCCGGGCCTGACGGGCAAACGTCTCGCCAAATGCTTCGGCCAGGATGGCGTCATAGACCCGCATGATGAAGTCGCGATCGCCGGAAACGCAGGAGCAGGCGATCGTGCGGCCAAGGAAGGTGCCGTAGTTGTCCGGCTGCGGCGCACTATCGGCCGAGGCACGTTGCGGTGCGCCAGCGTCGACAAAAATCGACATGGCGACTGCCGCAAAAACCGGTCCTACAAAGCGCTTCAACATCTTCAGCATGAAGGACATGCCTCCAACTTCACGCTATCGTTGTATCATGAACCGGAAGTTGCGTCTCATGCGAACGTGATTGGCGAGACGGCTATGACGGCTTAAATCGAAAGGATGATGAAACGCATTCTCTTTGGCGCAGGCTTGATGCTGGCGCTGGCAGCTTGCGCCTCCGGTGGCACCGGCGGCGTTGTGTCAACGAATACAACGGTTTACCCGCTTTACACACCCGCTCTCTATCAGTGGGTCGCGGCCTCGCGCGATGTTCCGGTCGAAATTCTGGGCCGGCCTTCGACCGTTCCGCCGGATGCCTGGAACACCGCCGTGACGGACGCCATGAACGCGTCGGCCTGGGTGACCGCCGGCAACTTCACGACAACGCCCGACGAGACCGCGCGCGGCAACTTTGATTTTGTCGTGGTGTTCGGCGCGACATCCACCATGTGGGCAAAGCCGGCCTGTGCCGGCGACATCGATGTCGATGCGTTGGGGCCCGTCAACGGCCGCTTGGCCATTCTGGGCGCCTTCTGCAACAACGACAGAACGATCACGACGTCGCGCGTGACGGTGAACGAGTTCACCACGCCGGATTCCCCGGTGCTCAACGCGGCCATGGATCAGTTGCTGACGCAGATGCTGCCCAAACGCGAACCCGACCGGACCGACCGGCGCGGCGGCCCGATCATCTACTAGGGCGGGACGGCTGGATCAGCGGATCAGCGAGCTCAGTTCCTTGAACGCGTCGCCGCCGGCCTCGCGCAGCCACTCGAACAGCACCATTTCGGTGGTGACGATATCGCCGTTGTGCCTGGCCAGGCGCGCGAGCGCCGTTACCTTGCTGGCGGCACGCCGGCTGGAGACCGCGTCCTCGACCACCGCCGTCTGATAGCCTTCCCCGATCAAATCAGCGGCGCTCTGCAGGACGCAGACATGCGCTTCGACGCCGGCCACGACGAACTGGTCGCGGCCCAGGTCGAGCAGCGCGTGTCGAAGGGCTTCATCGGCAAAACAGGAAAATGCCAGCTTGTCATAAACTGGTGCATCGCCCGCGGCGTCACGAACCGGCTCGACCACATCGCCCAGGCCCTTGGGGTATTGACGCGACAGGACAATGGGCACGGCCATGCGGTGGGCCGCGCGCATCAGGATGACGGTGTTGGCAACGACGTCGTCGCGGTCCGCCATGGCCGGCATCAGCCGGTCCTGGACATCGACGATCAGCAGCGCGCTGCGGGCGTGATCAAGAAGCATGACGGACCGAACACTATCGAAGTTGGTAAAGGCGCGCCATCGCGATCGGCTCGCAAATCGTTGACGCGGGCGGCCAGCGCGGGTATCTAGCGCCACGCCGAGGCCCACGAGCCACGTTATTCGCCTTGGCCCGGCCAACGGACAGGCATGATATTTGAAGATTTGGGCTTAGGCCCCGACGTGCTGAAAGCCGTCACCGACGCGGGCTATCGCGTCCCCACAGCCATCCAGGAAAAGGCGATCCCCGTCGCGTTGCAGGGTCGCGACCTCTTAGGCTGCGCGCAGACAGGCACCGGCAAGACGGCCGCCTTCGTGCTGCCGATGATCGACATTCTCTCCGGCAGCAGGGCCAAAGCGCGCATGCCGCGCGCGCTGATCCTGTCGCCGACCCGCGAACTGGCCCAGCAGACCTTCGAGAACTTCGAGATCTACGCCAAGAACGCCGAGCTGGATGCCGCGCTGCTGATCGGCGGCACCTCGATGCGCGACCAGGAAAAGGTCCTGGAATCCGATATCGACGTCTTGATCGCGACACCGGGCCGCCTGCTGGACCTGATCGAGCGCGGTCAGATCCTGATGCGCGGGGTGAAGTTCCTGGTCATCGACGAAGCCGACCGCATGCTGGACATGGGTTTCATTCCCGATGTCGAACGCATCGTCGGGTTCCTGCCGCCGCTGCGCCAGACGCTGATGTTCTCGGCGACCATGCCGAAAGAAATCCGCAAGCTCGCCGACAAGTTCCTGCACAATCCCAAAGAGATCACGGTCGCGCCGCCGGCCTCCCCGGCCGAGATGGTGGAGCAGTCGCTGGTGCGCGTCGCCAACGCCCGCGACAAGGGCAAGGCGCTGCGCAAGCTGCTGGAAGGCGAAGCCGTCGGCAACGCGATGATCTTCTGCAACCGCAAGCGCGACGTCGACAGCCTGACCCGTTCGCTGCGCCGCTTCGGGTTCGATGTCGTGCGCATGCAAGGCGACATGGACCAGCGCTCGCGCGAAGCCGCGTTGAGTGCGTTCAAGAGCGGCGAAGCGAAGTTCCTGGTCTGCACCGACGTCGCCGGACGCGGCATCGACATCTTCGGACTGAGCCACGTCTTCTGTTACGACGTCCCGGTGAACGCGGAGGACTACGTCCACCGCATCGGCCGCACGGGCCGCGCCGGCCATCGTGGCCGCGCCTATGTCTTCGCGACGCCAGAGGACAGCAAGGGATTGGCGGCGATCACGCGTCTGATCCGCCGAGACATCGAAGAAGTGACCGTGGACGGCAAAGCGGCCGAGCATACCGCCGCGCCTGCGGAAGCCGAACCGGACGAGGCGGACGAAGCGCCGAAGACAGAAAACAAGGGACGGCGCAAGAAATCGGCGGCGAAGAAAGACGGCAAGGCGAAGAAGGCCGACAAGGCTGCCGACAAAGAGGCCGCGCAGCCGCGCGACGACGATGAACCGGCCAAGGCGGAGTCACGCCGTCGCCGCAAGAAAGAAAGAGACGACGAGAAGGTACCGTTCGGCAAGGGCGATCACGTGCCCGCCTTCCTCATGCGCTCCATCGTCATCGACGACGACAGCAAGGACGCGCGCTCAGCCTAGTTTCATTTTTGTTGGGGGAATGACACGCGATGGCGCAAGGCAGCAGGATTCGCGATCGCCTTAACGCCGGCGAGCGTCTCGTCGGCGGCTGGATCACCATGGCAAGCCCGATTGGGGCGGAGATCATGGGGCTCGCGGGCTTCGACATGTTGATGATCGATCAGGAACATGGCCCCGGCGACAGCCTTGCCGCGATCCAATTGCAGCAGGCGATTGCCGCCGGCGGGTCAACCGCCGCCTTCATGCGCGTCTTCGACAGCGACACGCAGTTGATCAAGCGCGCGCTCGATACCGGCATCGACGGCCTGATGGTACCGATGGTCGAGACCGCCGATGAGGCCACGCGCGTTGTCGCCGCCTGCCGTTTCCCGCTCGAAGGCGTGCGCGGCGTCGCGCCGGGCAATGTGCGGGCCGCCAAGTATGGCTTCGACAAGGATGGCTTCATGGCCGCGCGCGGCGGCGACGTCTTCGTTATCTGCCAGGTCGAGACGGCGGCGACCGTCGCGAACCTCAGTGACGTCGGCAAGGTCGACGGTGTCGACATGCTGTTCATCGGACGCAACGACCTTGCCTCCAGCATTGGCCACCTGACCGATCCCAATTGCCCGGAGGCGCTGGAACTCCGCCAGGAAGCCGAGCGGCTGATCAAGGAGTCCGGCCGCAAGCTGGGTGGCATTCCCGGCCCCGGCGACGACGCACAGGCCATGTTCGACCGCGGCTATGATCTGGTCATCGCGGCGGCCGACCACGCGATCCTGCGCGACGGCGCGGTCGCCTGCGTCACATCGCTGAAGGGCTGACGGTGGCCAGATCGTTCCAACCGATCCTGAAACGCGCGGTCAAACGCACCGGCGGCCTTGACCGGCTGGAGAAGCAACTGCCGAAACCGAAGACGGCGCGACAGCTGAAAGCGGTTAAAGACGACCGCTATCTATCGCAAATGTGCCTGCGCGTGTTTCGCGCCGGTCTCAAGCACTCGCTCGTCGACAGCAAGTGGCCGGCGTTCGAGGAGGTCTTTCACGGCTTTCAGCCGGGCCGTATCACGCTGATGAACGACGAAGACATGGAAGCCTGCATGGGCAACCGGGCGCTGATCCGCCATTGGGCCAAGATCAGCTCCGTACGCGACAACGCCGCAGCCATGCAGAGGATCATCAAGGAGCACGGCAGCTTCGGCGCCTGGCTCGCCGACTGGCCGACCAACGACATCATCGGCCTGTGGGACACGCTCGCCAAGGAGTTCTCCCAGCTTGGCGGCAATTCCGGCCCCTACTTCCTGCGCATGGTCGGCAAGGACACGTTCGTTCTGACCGGCGATGTCGTGCAGGGATTGGTCGACGCGAAGGTCGTCACGAAGAAGCCGACCGGCAAGGCGGACAAACGCAAGACACAGGATGCCTTCAACGCGTGGTCGGAGGAGACCGGCCGGCCGCTGTGCCAGCTCTCCCGGATCCTCGCCTTTTCCGTCGGCTGAGCCCTTCTTCCTACTCCGCCTGCGGTGCCACAAGGCCCCGCGCCAACAAGTCGCGAAACGCTTCGATGGTCATGCGCGTGCCGTCGTGAAGCGACACGCGCGGCCAATCGCCGACGACGGCGCGCAGGTCGGCATCCGACTGGTCGATCGCGAAACTGGCGGCCTCGTCGGGCACGGTGATTTGGGCGTCGGGAATGATGTCGCGAACCGCGTCGACGATCTCGTCAATCGACGCGGCCTCGCCTTCAAGGTCGCCGACAAACGCGCCCTGCGGCGCATGATCGACACAGCGGACAACAGCGGCGGCGACCTCGTGAACGTGCTGCATGCGCAAGACGCCGTTGTACGGCATGGTGAAAGGCTCGCCGGCCGCGGCCGCCAGCATCGCTTTTGTCGGCGCCGACGTGAAACCCTGGTCGCGGCCGGGACCAAAGACGGTGTGGGGCCGGATCCCAATGCTTGGGACCTCCCAGTCCTGCCAGTAGATACGGCCGATGCCCTCATCAGCCAACTTGTAGACGCCATAAAGTGTGTTGGGGCCGTCAAAGCCCGGCCGTGATTGGGCGGCGACCGAACTGGCGTAGACGAAGTGTTTGAGGCCGTGGCGGCGTACCGCTTCGAACACCGCGACGGTGCCCGCGACATTGACCATGGCGCCGGCGACCGGGTCGGCTTGGCAGAACGGGATCTGGAGCGCCGCCAGATGCACCAGGCCGCCGATCCCGTGGCGCGTCACCAAACCGTCGATGACCCCCTTTTCGGTGATGTCGCCGGTTTCCCACGCCACCGCGTCGGCTTCGTCTTGGGATAACGCCAGATAGAGGCGCCTGCGGTCTGAGGACTTGTCGAATGCCACCACCGGGCGTCCCGCCCGGACCAGATGAGCGACGGTCCAGGCGCCGATACAGCCGGCCGCGCCGGTGACCAGGATCGGTGTTTGATCGTTCATGGGCTCTCGTCCCCGCATAAACGCTTCTGCGACAGACAAGAGACTAGCGGGCGTCAGGGCCGATCAGCCACAGCAAACGCCGATTGGTACGTCGCTAAGGAAATCGTGGATCGAAAGCCCGTGACCGGCGGCAGGCACCTGAGAGGGGGGGGGGGTGAGGTGGCCGCCGGTGGCGACGCGCTCGGCTTCAGGAGAGCTTTCGATACACCTGGCACTTCACAATATAGGAGTCGGACGAGACGCCGACCTTGATGAAGCGGTTCTCGACCCGTCGGAAGGACGGTTCCACGATAAGACCGGCCAGAATGGCCCGATCCATCGCTTCCTGGAATTCATGCAGCTTCACCAGCAGCTCATCGGCGATTTCCCGATCAGTCTGCTCTTGAGGTTTACGCTCACCGTCGACGGACGACAGGTTTTCTGCATACGCCGCTGTCATCGTCATGCGCCTCCTTTTGGGGCGGCTCCCCGCCGACAAACAACACCGGAGAGCCTTGCGTTCCGCCGTTCCCAGCGGTTAGTCATTGTTCTGGAGATGCCGGCGCCTGTTCCCGGTTAGCGCCAAATCTCCTAACGATTGGTTAAATTCTGGCGATTTGGTGGTAGGGAGTCTATGGCTCGTCACCCATCTCGTGACCACCATCACTGGATCGCCGCCTCGCCCTTAGCGACAGCTTGAAGGACGTCTTACCGATGCACGTTCTGGTGCCCGACGCAAAGATTGCCGACGCCGCCCTGTTCACCGACCCACAGGGCCGATTAACCTTTGATGTTCAAAAGGTTAGCGACCTCGGCGAAGTCTCGGACGAGGCGCTTGCGGCCTGTGAGGCCTTCTGCATGTTCAGCGTCATACCGCTGGGCGCCGAGACGCTGGATAAACTCGCCCGCTGCCGGCTGATCGTCAGGGCCGGAGTCGGTTACGACAATGTCGACATGGCCGCCGCGAGCGAACGTGGCATTGCCGTCGCTAATGTGCCGGATTACGGCATCAACGAGGTCGCCGACCACGCGCTGGCGCTGATGATGACCTTTACGCGCAGCATCAGCCGCTCCAACCGGCTTCTGCGCGCCGATCCCGAAAGCGGCTGGGGCTGGCAACCCGCCATCTTCAACCGGCGCACCTATCGCCGGACGGGCGGGATCATCGGCCTGGGACGCATCGGCAGCGCCATGGCGCGCCGCATGCAGGGGCTCGGCA
>JANQGO010000073.1 GCA_028277285.1 Alphaproteobacteria bacterium
CCGACTCCGCTGCAGGTCCCGAAACCCACGCGATACCCGTCACCTTGGGCGTAGCCGCTCAGCGTCAGGGTATCACCGTCTTCAATAAAGCTACGTGTCTCGCCGGTGTCGAGCGTCAGCGGCTCCTTGCCGCCCCATGACAGTTCCAGCAAGGAGCCGAAGCTCGACTTGTCGGCGCCGGAAATCGTGCCTGAACCCAGCAGGTCGCCGGTGTTCATGGCGCACCCGGAGCTGGCGTGATGGGCGAGCTGCTGGGCTGAGGAATAGTACATCTCGCGATAGTTCGTCCGGCAGATCGTGGTCGCGGAAGCGGCTCCCTTGGGCTGCATGGTGACCGCAAGCTCGATGTCGTAGAGCATCGGCCCCGTCTCCTGGAGATAGGGCAGCAGCGGCTTTTCGCGCTCCGGCGTCGCGGTGCGGAACGGCTCAAGCGCCGCCTTCGTCACCACCCACGGGCTGATCGACGTCGCGAAGGCCTTGGCCTGAAACGGGCCGAGCGGCTGGTACTCCCAGGCCTGGACGTCGCGCGCCGACCAGTCGTTAAGCAGCACGTAACCGAAGATCATCTCGTCGGCGCGCTCGACGGATATCGGTTCGCCCATGGTCGACGGCAGCCCGACGACGGCGCCCATTTCCAACTCAATGTCCAGGCGTCGGCATGGACCGAAGGTGGGCGCGTCCGCGTCCGGCGCCTTGAGCTGACCCAGGGGCCGCACCACATCGGTGCCGCTGACGACAACCGTCGACGCCCGGCCGTTATAGCCGATCGGGATGTGCAGCCAGTTGGGCGGCAGCGCGTTCTCCGGTCCGCGGAACATCGTCCCGACGTTGGAGGCGTGATGCTTGCCGGCATAGAAGTCCGTGTATTCAGCCACCCGGAACGGCAGGTGCAGGGCGACATCCGCCATCGGATGCAACACCGCCGCCACAGCCGCCTGATTACCAGAGCCTTCCGCCAACAGCGTGATCAGGGTCTCGCGGGCGGAAGCCCAGGCGTCGCTGCCCTTGGCCATGAAGGTGTTGAGCGCGGGCTCGTCAAACCCCATCGCCGGCAACAGGCCGGCCGATTGAAGCGCCGCCAGATCGAGAACCCGGTCACCGATCGCCGTGCAACACCGCGCCACCCCGCCGTTCGAGAACACGCCGAACGGCAGGTTATTGAGGGGAAAGGCGCCGTCCGGATCGTTGGCCGACGGCACCCAGCTTCTTCGAAGGCTCATGGGCGCCGCCTCACGACCAGTCGCCTTCAGGCGTGCCGTCGAAACGCTTCTTCAGGCCGTCCCAGCAGTCCTGGTAACGCGCCTGCAGCGGCGCTTCGCGCGCGGCGAACGCGGTGACGTGCTGGGGAAAGCGCGTCTCGAACATGAAGGACATGGTGTCGTCGAGTTTCTCAGGCTTGAGGTCGGCGGTCGATGCGCCGAAGAAGGCGTCGGCATCGGGTCCGTGCGGCAGCATCATGTTGTGGAGCGACATGCCGCCTGGAATGAACCCTTCGGGTTTGGCGTCGTAGACGCCGTAAATGTTGCCCATGAACTCCGACATAACGTTCTTGTGGTACCAGGGCGGGCGGAACGTGTTCTCGGCGACCATCCAGCGCTCGCGGAACAGGACGAAGTCGATGTTGGCCGTGCCCTCGACGCCGGACGGCGCTGTCAGCACCGTAAAGATCGACGGGTCCGGGTGGTCGTAAAGGATCGAGCCGACCGGGCTGAAGGTGCGCAAATCGTATTTGCAGGGTGCGTAGTTGCCGTGCCAGGCGACGACGTCGAGCGGCGCATGATCGATTGAGGTCTCGTGGAACGCGCCGCACCACTTGACGATCACGCGTGACGTGACCTCGCGGTCCTCGAAGGTGGCGACAGGTGTCTTGAAGTCGCGTGGGTTGGCCAGCCCGTTGGCGCCGATGGGTCCGCGGGACGGCAGGTCGAAAGCCTGACCGTAGTTCTCGCAGACGAAACCGCGCGCCGGGCCGTCGAGCAGCTCAACGCGGAACAGGACGCCACGCGGCAGGATGGCGATCTCGCTCGGCGCCAGATCGACGATGCCCAGTTCCGTCGCGAAACGCAGACGGCCTTCCTGCGGCACGACCAAAAGCTCGCTGTCGGCCGAATAGAAGTACTCGTCCTGCATCGACGCGGTAACGAGATAGACATGGGCCGCCATGCCGACCTGGGTGTTGACGTCGCCCGCCGTCGTCATGGTGCGCATGCCGCTGACAAAGGTCAGCGTCTCGCGCGTATGCGGCAGGGGATCCCATCGGTACTGGCCGAGGCTGACAACGTCGGGATCGATAGCGGGCGCGGACTTCCAGCACGGCAGGTCTATCTTCCTGAACCGGCCCGTGTGTTTGACGGACGGGCGGATGCGATAGCACCACGCGCGCTTGTTATGACCGCGCGGCGCGGTAAAGGCCGTCCCCGACAACTGCTCGGCATAGAGCCCATAGGGACATTTCTGCGGGCTGTTCATGCCTTGCGGCAAGGCGCCGGGCAGTGCCTCGGTCTCGAACTCGTTGCCGAAACCCGCCATGTAGCCGTCCGGCGCGCAGCCGGAACCGGACGCCTGGTGCATCACCTGGGAAGAACGCTGCTCGTTCATAGGGTGTCCTCGTTCAATTGGTCGCCACTGTAACAGTTGCATTTGTAACTAACAAGACCTATGATTCGCGCATGAGCAAGACGACCGATTTCGACCTCATCGAGTTCCTGCCCTATCTGCTCAACCAGGCGGCGGAGGCCTGCAGCCTGGAGTTCCGCGAGACCTATCGGGAACGCTACGGCATGAGCCGGTCGGAATGGCGCGTGCTGTTTCATCTCGGCCGCTACGGCACCATGACCGCCAACGAGATTTGCACGCGCGCCAAGATGCACAAGACCGAGATCAGCCGCGCGGTTCAGAAACTCGCGGAGCGCCAGTTTCTTGCCCGCAAGACCGACCCGGACGACAGGCGTCGTGAGAACCTGGAACTGACAGCCGCCGGCAGCCGCGCGTTTCGGGACCTGAGGTCGGCAGCGGCTGACTTCAACCGCAAACTGACGCAAGACTTGTCAGACCAGGAAGCCAAGGTCTTGGTCGGCGTGCTGCAGCGCCTGTCGAAACTTCAGTGCGCGTGAGCCAACGGCCTGCCGGCGGTCCAGGCGTCACCCGTTCCCGCGCGCCATCGCCATAAGCCCTTCGAAACCGATGACGAGCGCCGAGAGGTCGTCTCCGGCGGACATGAAGTCCGCGCCAACCTCTTCACCGAACGCGCGCGCCACCGGGTTCTCGGCACCCGTCGTCGCGAAACGTTTACCGGCCTTGTTCGCCGCGTCGGCGGCCTTGCGGATGTCGTCGATGCCTTGCTGGCTCCACTGATCCTGGCCCCTGCCACGTGTCATGCCGAGATCGCTGGGCCCGACAAACAGACCGTCGACCGTATCGAGCCCGGCAATCGCTTCGCAGTCGGCGAGCGCGCCGGGCGTTTCGATCATCGGAAAGCACAACGTGCGTTTGTCTTCCGAAGGCGCAAAGTCGTCACCGACACCGGCATAACCCTGAATGCGGCTGAACCCCATGCCGCGCGTGCCAACCGGCGGGTACTTGGCATAGGCCGTAACCTCCCGCGCATGCTCAACATTTTGAATCTGCGGCAGAATCACACCGTCGGCGCCGACATCCAGGGCGTGCTGAACCGGCACCCGCTCCGCGGCGGCGACACGCGCGTAGACCGTAAGGCCGATGGCCCGGCAGAACGGCACCAGCCGGTCGAGCGCGTTGATGTCCAACACGCCGTGCTCCAGGTCGAGCAAGACGATGTCATAGCCGCATCGGGCCGCGATTTCGCAAGCGACCTGGCTATCGGCGATCAGCCAGAAGGCAAGTCTCATCGTTCTCTCCCTTCGGGTTTTCTCTAGGGCGTCACGCGCCATGTATTCAGCTTGTCCTCGTCGACCTCGACGCCGAGCCCCGGTGTCTCGACCCCGGTCACCATACCATCGGTCATGGTAAAGAACGGCGCCTTCAGAAAACCCTCGCCGCGCCATGGCAGGGGATCGTACTCCCATTCGAAGTAATCGCCGTTGGGCACCGCCAGCAGCATGGCGAGCGTCGCCGCCTGGCCGAGCGACGTGCTGTAATTCTTGCCGGTCACCGGAAGATGCCGCATCTGGGCATAGGCCGCGATCTTGCGCATCTCGGTCAAACCGCCGACCTGGACGACGTCGGGCTGAGCGATCTGGACGGCACCGGCATCCATTAGGCGCGCGAAGGTCTTGGCTGTCGTCTCGGTCTCGAAGCCGGCGATTGGCACGCGTGTGCGTGACGCCAGCTCGACGCATCCCGCGACGTTTTCCGGCTCGACCGGCTCCTCGAACCAGCGGACCTCCAGCCGCTCCAGCTCTTCCGCGTAACGCATGGCGACGCGCGGGTTCAGCGCACAGTTGCCGTCCACCATCAGGTTGCGGTCGGCGCCGATCGCCTCGCGTGCGGCGCGGATGCGCGCCACATCCCCGTCGAACGAATGCCGCAGCGGCACATCATCGTGGTGGTTGACCTGAGCGATGTTGCCGATCTTCATCTTGAAACCGCGAAATCCCTCGTCGCGCGCCTTCGCAATGACGGCGGCAAACTCCTCAAGCGATTGGTCGCGCCGGTAATAGCCCGACGAGGCGTAGCAGGTGATCGGCTTGCCATAACCGCCCAAAAGGCGCCACAGCGGCAGGCCGGCCGCCTTGCCCATGATGTCCCAGCAGGCGATGTCGATGCCGG
This sequence comes from Alphaproteobacteria bacterium, assembly GCA_028277285.1. Classification (GTDB taxonomy): domain Bacteria; phylum Pseudomonadota; class Alphaproteobacteria; order SP197; family SP197; genus JANQGO01. The sequence continues at coordinate 4,747 of JANQGO010000073.1, forward strand.
AGAGGCAGGCGACCACCATGCCCTTGCGACCGTGCATATAGGTCGCCTGATAGACCTTGTCCCAGATCAGCTCCGGCCGGCGTGGGTCCTCGCCAATGACGAGCGGTGCGATCTCCCGCTCGATGACGGCGACCGTCGCCGCGTGCGGTCCGCCCCACATGGCGGATTCGCCCCAGCCGACGATGTCGGGGTCATCGGTCGTGACCTTGACCAGAACCGCTTCGCGATCCTGGTACTCGCCCTTGGCATAGGTAATCGGATAGGGCATGCGCCAGGAAAGAGAGAAGGTTTCAACACCGGTTATCTTCATTGTCGACCTCGGAACACCGTGAACCGGTCAAATGTTGCGGGATCCGCCAGGCCGATCCGGCGGACGATTCGATGTGTTCGCCGCACGCCATGTCACCAAAGCGAACCGCCGGAAATGCGCAAGGCCTCGCCCGTGATGCCGCGCGCGTCTTCGCCGCACAGGAATGTCACAAAGGCGCCAACCTCCCCGGTCTCCAGAAAGCGTCGCTGCGGCACCCACTTTTCGACCATCATCTGGCGGTATTCTTCAACGGTCTTGTCCTTGATTCCGGCAACTTCCATCTCCTGACAACTGGCGACGTAGTTCTGATCCGTCGCCACCCAGCCTGGACAGATCGCGTTGCAGGTGACGCCGTGGGGCGCACCCTCCTGCGCCACGCACCGGGTCAGGCCGAGCAAGCCGGTTTTGGCAGCGCAGTAAGCCGCATGGTTAAGCGAGCCGACCAGTCCGGCCGTCGAGGAAAAGTTGACGATCCGGCCCCAACCGCGCTCGATCATGCCGGGCAGACAGAGCTTCGTGGTGCGGTAGGACCCGGTCAGGTTCACGTCCAGCATGGCATGCCACAGTGTGTCGGGATGATCGACGATGGCGTGCCGGCCGGAGTTTCCGGCGGCGTTGATCAGGATATCGACCGGACCGATCCGCCGATTGATCGTCTCGAAGCTGTCGTGCACAGAAACATCATCGG
>JANQGO010000080.1 GCA_028277285.1 Alphaproteobacteria bacterium
GACCCGTCCGCTTAATCGCCATCTATGCAACTCCCACCGTTCAAACTAAGAGAATCACAGCAAACAACCATTACGCAACAGGCCCCTTGAGGGAGAGGGCCGGGGTGAGGGGTCGCGCGCGGCAGCGCGCTTGAGAAAACGACCTACTGGATGCTCACCGGCTCCAGATCGTTTTGGCGCGCGGCGACGAAGGCCAGCTCGCGCGATTCAACGACGGCCAGCAGGCTGCCGTCCGCGCCATGGATGCCATAGGCCTTGCCCTGCTCGGTCTTGACCGGCGCGACATAGGCCAGATGCGGCGCGCCCATCTTGGCGAACGCCTCCGGCGACATGGCCGCGATCGCGTCTTTGAATGTGTTCTCCGTGTTCGGCATGGTTACTCTCCTCTACACCCGTCATGCGGCGTGTTACGTGGTCAGGACTTCTCCTCCAGACCTTCGACGATCTTGGCGCGGCTGCCTGTGCCGTCGCCGGCCTTGATGTCGATGACCTTCTGCTTCGCCTGCGGTATCGGCCGTTCAAGGTCGACATGCAGCAGGCCGTTGTCGAGCGATGCGCCGACCACCTCGATACCCTCGGCGAGCACGAAGCTGCGGACAAACTGGCGCGCGGCGATGCCGCGATGCAGATAAACCCGCTTGCCGTCGTCGGCCTGTTTGCCGCGCACGATCAACTGGTTTTCCTCCACCAGGACACTCAGATCGTCCATGGTGAAGCCGGCGACGGCCAAGGTGATCCTGAGGCCATTCTCGCCGATCTGCTCAATGTTGTACGGTGGATATCCGTCGCTGGACGTCTTGGCGACCCGGTCGAGCACACGCTCGAAATGGTCAAAACCCAGCAGCAGTGGGCTGTCGAAGGCCGTCATTCGGGCCATAAGGGCATCTCCTCCATTGAGCGAGGGCCTGACGTTCAATGCCGGAATCCAAAGGCAAACCGGCATATGCCGCCCCGAAATGGCGGCGGCACGAAGGTTAACGTGGGAACGGAAGCCAGCGATTTCAAGCGCTTAGCAGAAGGGGCGGATCGGGCATTATGGCGAGAAAGCGGCCACCAGAAAGTCGAGCAGAGCTTGCCGCGCCTCGGCCGCCGCCTCGGCGTCGCCGCCGGCCTCGGCACCGCGCCGGCCGCAGGCGATCAAGACATCGCGCTGCGACGCGCCGTCGACCGTGTCGCCGGTGGTCCGTTCGACGAAGACGCCGGGACTGGTCTCCTCGATCAGGCAGTCGGACGGGATCATGCCGGTGACCGGCACCCAGTCGAGCCCTTCCAGGGTGGGATGATCGAACGCGTGCCGCACGCCGGGATAGATGACCAACTCGACCGGCCCGCCCGTCATCGACGCCACGAGGTCGCGGCACAAACCGGCGGGGGTCACGTTATCGTCATCGCCCATCTGGATCAGCACCGGCGCCCCGGTTGTCGTCAAGTCCAGGGGTCTGAGGCCGCACCATGGGTAGAACGCGGCATGCGCGGTGAAACGGTCACCGCCATAGGCTTCGCGTACGGTCTCAAGCGCGCCGTAGAGAGCGGCGATGCCGCCTTTGGAAAAACCGACCAGGGCGACGTTGTCGCCGTCAATCCGGGGATCGGCCGCCAGGGCGCGGTGCGCGGCGAAAGCATCGGCCAGCATGCTTGCCTCGCTCACCAGAGTCTGGTCGTCGACCGTGCGGGTAACGCCGCGGGCGCCGAAGCTGTCGACCACAAAGGCGGCATAGCCGGCGCCGCGCAACAGTTCGGCATAAAACCAATCCTGGCTGCCCGGTCCCGCCGCGCTGTGTAGCATGACCACGGCGGGCCAGGGCGGCGGCGTGGTGGGTGCCATCAGGTAACCCCGGACAGATTGCGGCGCCCCCGCCTCGCCCGCCATGACCTCGTTCAGGAAGCCGTAATTGGAACTCTGAAAATCGACCCGTTCGCTCGACGACGGCGCCGTCGCGCAGCCTGCCAGAAGGCAAGCTAACGCGAGCGCCGCGAACGATCTCACGGGTTGAGCGCGGCCGCGTGGTGGGCGAAGTGGTCGGCCATGAAGGACTGCACGAACCAGTAGCTGTGGTCGTAACCCTCGCGCATGTTGAGCGTCAGCGGCTGGCCCTTCTCAGCGCAGACCGCTTCCAAGCGGTCGGGCAGCAGGTTGGGCAGGAACTCGTCGACCGTGCCCTGGTCGGCCAGGATCGGCGGACAGGTGAGGCCCGACGCGATGAGCTCGCAGCAATCGTAGCGCCGCCATGTCTCCTGGTCCTCGCCCAAGTAGCCCTTCAGCGCGTTGACGCCGGGCTCGCAGTTCATCAGCGAGACCATCGGCGCGAAGGCCGAGACCGACCGGAACATGCCGGGGTTCTTCAGCGCCAACGAGAGCGCGCCGTGACCGCCCATGGAGTGGCCGAAGACACCGCGCCGCGCGCTGTCGGCCGGGAAGTTGCCTTCGACCACGCCGGGCAGCTCCTTCACGACGTAGCTTTCCATGCGGTAGTGGCGCGACCACGGCTCGGCCGTCGCGTCCAGATAGAAGCCGGCACCGGTGCCGAACGCCCAGTCGTCATCTTCCCCGGGAATGCCGGTCTCGCGCGGGCTGGTGTCGGGCGCGACGACGACGAAGCCGTATTCGGCGGCCAGCCGCTGGGCGCCCGCCTTGATCGTGAAGTTTTCTTCGGTGCAGGTCAGGCCGGAGAGGTAATAGAGCACGGGCACCGGACCGTTCTCGGCCTGCGGCGGGCGATAAAGCGCGAAGCGCATAGGCAGCCCGATTTCCTCGGACTGGTGGCGATAGATCCCCTGCACGCCACCGAAGCAGCGGTTCTCGGAAACGGTCTCGATGGCGGTCATGCTGGTCCTCCCTGAGCTGGCCACGCTCTAGCAGTCCCCGAGTGGGTTGACAACGAGAGGGCTTTGGCTTGGGTTTTACAACCACGCTGCACGCAACGCGCGTGGTCAACCGACGGACAGCTCATGATCGATCTCGTTATCGTCGCCGTCTACCTGGTCGCCATTCTGGCCGTCGGCCTCTACACGAGCCGCAACACCAAGACCATGGCGGAGTACGCGGTCGTCCGCCGCTCCTATGGCGCGGTTGTGATCTTCGCCACGATGAGCGCGTCGGCGATGGGCGGCGGGTACTCCATGGGCAATGCCGAGAAGGTCTTTCTTTTCGGCATCGCGAACATCGCCGGGTTGTGGGCGGTCGGCGTGCAACAGATTTTTGTCGCCAGCGTTATCGCGCCGCGCATGGATCGGTTTGCCAACGCCATTTCCGTCGGAGACATCATGGCGACCAGTTACGGCACAACCGGACGGATCGTAAGCGGTGTGTTCGCGGTCGTCGTGTGTGCCGGCGTCGTCGGCGCACAAGTCAGCGCGATCGGGCTTGTCTTCAACGCCTTCCTGGGTCTGGACCTGACCGCTGGCATTCTGCTTGGCTGCGGCTTCGTCATCCTCTACACGACCGTCGGCGGTATGCGTGCGGTCGTCGTGACCGACCTCTTCCAGTTCGTCGTCCTGGCCATTGGTATTCCGACCGTTCTGATCTTCGGCATCGTGCATGTCGGCGGTGTGGCTGAGGTGTTGGCCGAGATCCCCGACGCGCATCTGACGCTGCCGGGCTCCCAGGATACGTGGCTGGGACTTGCCGCGCTTTGCCTCACCTTCTTCCTGGGGGAAATCCTGGTGCCGCCTTATCTGCAGCGGCTTTTGATCGCCAGGAGCGCGCGCCATGCTGCGCGCGGCACCCTTTTCGCCGGCTTGTTCGCGATCCCGTTCACCGCCGTCACGGGTATGATAGGTCTCGTGACGCTCGCGCTGGATCCGGCGGTCTCGTCCAATCTAGCGTTGCCCTATCTGGTGGTGACAGTGCTGCCACCGGTGCTCATGGGTCTGGTGGTTTCTGGCATCATTGCCGTGGTCATGTCGTCGGCGGATTCCTACCTCAACTCCGCGTCGATCGCCTTTGTGAACGACATCGTGAGACCTCTGGGCGACGGCAACATGTCGCCCCGGGCGCATCTGGTGCTGGCGCGCCTCGTCACGCTCACCGTCGGCCTCCTGGCGATCGTCTTCGCGCTGACAATCGAAAGCCTGATCGACATCCTGTTCGTCGCCTACACCTATTGGGCGCCGGTCGTCGTGGTGCCGCTGGTGGCGACCGTAATGGGTTATCCCAAGAGCATGCGAAACTTCGTCGCCGGTGCCGTCGTCGGGTTCGCCACGGCGATGACCTGGAACGAGGTCCTGGACATGCCGTTCTTGATCGAGGGACTTGTCGTCGGCACCCTGGCCAACCTGCTCGTCTTCGTTCTCATCCCGGCGGCGCCGCAAACGAACGCGGCGCCCGGTCGCCCGGACGCCGCCTAGCCGCCGCCCCTTCGGACGCCTAATACGTAATCACGCTCCGGATCGACTCACCTTCGTGCATCAGGTGGAAGGCTTCGTTGATCTCGTCGAGCGGCATGGTGTGGGTGATCATGTCGTCGATGTTGATCTTGCCGTCCATGTACCAGTCGACGATCTTCGGCACGTCCGTGCGGCCCTTGGCGCCGCCGAAGGCGGTGCCGCGCCACACGCGGCCGGTGACGAGCTGGAACGGGCGGGTCGAGATCTCCGCGCCGGCCGGCGCGACGCCGATGATGATGGATTCGCCCCAACCCTTGTGACAGCACTCCAGCGCCTGGCGCATGGTCGTCACGTTGCCGATGCACTCGAAGCTATAGTCGGCGCCGCCGCCGGTCAGGTCGACCAGATAGGGCACGAGGTCACCTTCGATCTCCTTCGGGTTGGCAAAGTGGGTCATGCCGAACTGCTCGCCCAGCGCCTTTCTGGCCGGGTTGATGTCGACACCAACGATCATGTTGGCGCCGGCCATGCGCGCGCCCTGAATGACGTTGAGGCCGATGCCGCCAAGCCCGAACACCACGACATTGTCACCGGGCTTGACCTTGGCCGTGTTGATCACCGCGCCGATGCCGGTGGTCACGCCGCAGCCGATGTAGCAGATCTTGTCGAACGGCGCGTCCTCGCGCACCTTGGCGAGCGCGATCTCCGGCACCACCGTGTGGTTGGCGAAGGTCGACGTGCCCATGTAGTGGAACAGCCTGTCCTTGCCGATCGAGAACCGGCTGGTGCCGTCGGGCATGACGCCCTGGCCCTGGGTGACGCGGATCGCCTGACACAGATTGGTCTTGCCGGACGTGCAGTACTCGCACTGGCGGCATTCCGGCGTGTAGAGCGGGATGACGTGGTCGCCCTTTTTGAGACTCGTCACGCCCTTGCCGACATCGACCACGACACCGGCGCCCTCATGACCCAGGATCGCCGGGAACAGGCCTTCGGGATCATCACCGGACAGCGTGAAGGCGTCGGTATGGCAGACGCCGGTCGCCTTGATCTCGACCAGGACCTCGCCGTCCTTCGGCCCGCTCAGCTCGACCTCTTCGATGGTCAGCGGATCGCCCGCCTTGTGCGCGACGGCAGCACGTGTCTTCATGATGTCTCACCTTCACCGTGGTTCACAGATGTTGCCGCATGGTTCCAGCCGAAAGCGACGAATGCAACCTCGATCTCAGTCGCGCTCCGGTGGCAAGGCGCCGGGCAGCCCGAGCAGGTCCGGCAGGTCGGCGACGGTATCGATGACGACATCGAAATGGGCGTCCAGCAACGCGTGGCCGGCCGCGCCGCTCAACACCCCGACCACCGCGTGCAGGCCGGCATTGCGCCCGGTCGCGGCATCCGTCGGCGTGTCGCCGACCAGGATGACCTGATGGGGTGCCAGCCCCGTCTTCTCGCAGAACGCCAGCGGCATGCCCGGACCCGGTTTGCCGCCATGGCCGGCATCGGCGCCGGCGACGAAGTCGACCAGATGGTCGATCCCGGTCGAACGGGCCGTCTCGTGCGCCGTGTTGGTATCGTCGTTGGTCGCGATGCCAAGCTTGAAGCCGTGGCCGCTGAGCGTGGTGAAGAGGTGCGGCAGGTCGGCGGTCTGCACCAGGGTATCGGCGGCGAAAGCCTCGAACAGGTCCAGCACCATGGTCTCCATGTCGTCGGGTGCCGCCGGTCCCAGGACCTCGGCCCATACCGCCAGCAGCTCCTGGTTGGTGCCGCCGGCCAGCAGCGACGAGGGTTCCATGTGATCACGCGCGCGGTCGTAACCGGTGCGCGCCAGAAGCGTATCGGCCAGCGCTTTGTTGCCGGCCCGCTCGGCCGCAGCTTCCGCCGCCGCGACATAAGCGGGCACCCACGTCGCCACGAAATCGATCAAGGTGCCGTCCTTATCGAACAGCACGCCTTCCACGTGATCGAACACCAGGTCGCTAGAGCGCGGCACGGGCGCTTGCTCCTTCCGATGAGTCCAAACGCCGGCGCAGGGCCGGCTCGGCCAGCGCCCGGTCGAGATCGGCCAGGCGCCGCGTCGCATAGGCGTCGAAGTCGGCCTCGCCCGGCGCCAGTACGCGCTGCATCAGGCACCATGCCGCCGTAACGGCCATGGTGATCGCACACCACAACGCGAGGTCGTCCGGGTTGCCGGCGCCGTACGCAGCCAGCAACGCGGCCTTCTGGCCATCGTCAAGACCAGCCTCGACCGCGGTGTAGGCGAGATCCCACAGCGGCTCGCTCATGGCCGCATACTCCCAGTCGATCAGCATCAAGCCGCCCGGCGTGTCCAGCATGTTCGCCGCGACAGGGTCGACATGACACGGCCTGAGCGTCCGGGTGTCGAAAGCGGCCACATGGGAAAGCGCCTGAATGCTTCGCCAACGCGGCCCGAAGGCGAGGTCGGCGTCGGGCGCCAGACCGGCCGTCGTCAGGTAGTGATCGATCTTGTCGAACGGGTTCATCACGCCACGAAACGCCGGACCGTCATGCAGGCGGCGAAACGCGATGCCGAGCCTGGCGATCACGTCCGGGTCTTTCAGGTAGGCGTCGTCGGGGACGACGGCATCGTCGCGGAAACGCATGACAAGAATGCCGGTGGACGGATCGATACGGATCACCGGGGCCGCGACCCCAGCCGCTTCGGCCACGCGCAGGTTATAGGCCTCCGCCGCGCGGTCGATATGGACCGACGTGCCGGCACCGGGCAGGCGCACGACATAGGAAACACCGTC
>JANQGO010000099.1 GCA_028277285.1 Alphaproteobacteria bacterium
GACCCGTCCGCTTAATCGCCATCTATGCAACTCCCACCGTTCAAACTAAGAGAATCACAGCAAACAACCATTACGCAACAGGCCCCTTGAGGGAGAGGGATGCGCAGGCTCAGGTGCGTCAGCACCTTAGCCGAAGCTGGGTGAGGGGTGCGCACGCGTGAAGCATTGGCGCCAGTTATCCACGCGCGCTACCGCGCATGGCCCCCTCACCCCGGCCCTCTCCCTCAAGGGGAGAGGGGGCGTGGTAATCCCTGTCGCGCGCCGGAAGAAAACACTTTCTCAGCCGCCGAGGTCGCACCATAGTTTGCCGGTCCGCGTCATGGAGCCGGAACCATGAACAGACCCGCCCCTTCACCGAAGCCGATGCCGCTGGACGCCGGCCGTTTCGATCCCGACAGCGCCGAAGCGTCCTCGACGCTGCCGGCCTCCTGGTATTTCGAGCCGGAGATCTATCGCCGCGAGCACGAGGCGATCTTCTATCGAACCTGGTGGTACCAGTGCCACGCGTCGGATGTCGCCAAGCCCGGCGACTTCATGTGCGGCGCCGTCGCCGACCAGAAGATCGTCATCATCCGCGGCCGCGATAACAACCTGCGCGCCTTCTACAACGTCTGCAGCCACCGCGCCCATCCGCTTCTGGAAGGCCGGGGCAACAAGGTGCTGATCACCTGCCCCTATCACCAATGGTGCTACAACAACGACGGCACCTTCCGCATGGCGGGCGGCCGCGAGACGCTGGAAGGCTGGGTCCCCGACAACGCCGACCTGAAGCCGGTGCGTCTCGAGAACTACGGCGGCTTCCTGTTCGTCAACCTCGACCCGGACGCCAAGCCGCTGAGCGAACAGGCGCCGCAGCTCCTGAAGGATTTCTACACCTGCTGCCCGCGCCTTGACGACCTGGTGCGCGTCGAGCGGCGCGAGCGCGAGGTCGCGGCCAACTGGAAGACACTCGTCGACAACAACCACGAATGCTACCACTGCGACGCCAACCACAAGTCGCTGATGGAACTCGTCGACTACGACAACAAGGCCGTCTGGTCCGATGACGGCATCACGTTCTCCCACACGGTCGAACGCAAACAGCTCGACAGCAGCGCCTATGCGCTGGACGCAGATGCCATCGAACAGGATTCGCTCTTCAGCTATATCTGGCCGAATCTGATACCGCTGTTCTTCCCCGGCACGCCAAGCGCCGTGATGTTCCAGATCCTGCCGACGGGACCGGAGACCGCGACCGTGCGCCACGACTTCTATTTCCTGAACCGTGAACCCGGCAAACAGGAGCAGGCGTTCATGGACTGGATGACGAACGTTCTGGTTCCCGAGGACGTCGGCTTGTGCGAACACGTCCAGCAGGGTCTGCATTCGCGCGGCTATAGCCAGGGCAAGTTTGTCGTCGACCGCGACCACGTCGCGTTCTCCGAACACCACGTCCACTTCTTCCAGCGCTTTGTCTACGAGGCGCTCACCGGGTAATCCCGGATCATGTCGGCGGACCAACAAACGACAACGTCCCGTCCCGCCGAAAGCGTTCCAACAGCGACTGACGCCATGCGAACGATCGCCGGCACGCCGCGATCTGCGCGTCTTGGTCGAACGGCGTTTCGGTATCGGTCGGTTCTGCGGGAACGGGCGTCGCCGCCAGGGGATCACGGCCTGGCATGAGCTCGTGCGTATCCAGTCCACCGGACAACACGGCGACCTCAGGCCAACCCTGCTGCATCATCCAGCTTGCCGTGACGGTCGCGCGGGCGCCATCGTCGTCGACCAGGCACAGGCGCGCGTTGCGCGTTGCCAAATGGTCTTCGGTGCAGCCTGCCAGCTCGCCGCCGGGAATCGAACGGGCGTCCCACAGGTGACCGGCCTCGTACTCTTCCGGGCTCCTGACATCGACGACATAGAGCGTGCGCTCATCGGACTCGCGGCGCCAGACATCAAGCTCCTCCGGAGAGATCGTGCGCACGCCAAAGCGAGCGGCGAAACGCTTCGCCGCCTCGCATCCCGCCGCTTTCGTCTGCTTCGATACTGGGCCAGACATCCGCGTCGCGCCGGCCTCGAGACGTCCGCCCGCCATGACCCAATCCCCGGTGCCTTCATCCAACGCGACCACAGGGTTTTCGACACCCGCGTCGATCAGCGTCTGGCAACCCAGGATGCCGCGCGTCTTGCCGCCGCAGTGAACGACGATCGTCGTCTGCGTATCATCGACCAGATTGCCGGCTTCGCGGATCAACTCGGCTACCGGGACGTTGACCGCGCCCGGCACGGTCGCGGCGTGGTACGCCTCGAACGGCCGGCTATCGACGATCACGACCGGCTTGCCGCCTTCCAGCCGGTGCTTCAGCTCGGCGCCGTCGATGCGTGGCGTCGCGCAGTGTTCCTGGATGAACAGGCCAAAGCAGTTGGCCATCGCATAGCCGGTTTCGAAGAGCTCGTAACCGGCGCCAGACCAGGCCTGAACGCCGCCGCCGAGGCGATGGAGGTCGCCGTACCCCATGGCCGCCACACGTTCCGCGGCGTCTTCGGCGAGACCATCGCCTGAATCGCACACGATGAGCGGCGTGCCGAGACGCGGCACAAAGCCGCGAACCAGATCGTCCAATCTGGCCAGGGGTGTGTTGACGGCGCGCAACAGGTGGCCGGCCTCAAAGGCGGCGGGTTCGCGAACGTCCAACACGGCAACCTCGCCATCGCCGCACAGCATGGCGTGCAGGGAACGCGGATCGATGAGCGCGGCCGTCATCGCATGAGAACGGCGCGGACCGATCAGCGCGCCGCGGTCGGTTCCGACAACGTGGCGCCGGCTTCCGTGACAAGGCGTGCGCCACCCTCGGGGTTGCTGAACACCAGCACGTCATCGTCGATCGGCGCATCGCGGATCAGTTTCTTGTCCTCGGCAAAGTCCTGCGTATGCCGCCACGGGTCCTGGTCACCCTGCTTCGGGAACAGGTGCATCATCCGCTGCATGTAGCCGGCGGAAAAATCGTCGATCCACGGCAGCGCCTGCATCGTCTTGTCCTGCTCGCGAAGACGCGGGGTCACCTGGCGCATGCCCAACGCATCCATGCGGTTGATCAACCGGCACACGAACTCGGCGGTGAGGTCAGAGCGCAGGGTCCATGACGCGTTGATGTAGCCGAACGTCTGCACCATGTTCGGCATATCCGAATACATCATGCCCTTGTAGGAATAGGTTTCCGGGAACGCGACGGGTTCGCCGTCGACATCGAAGGCAACGCCGCTTGCGACGATCAGCCTCAGGCCGGTCGCCGTGACGATGATGTCGGCGTCCAATTCCTTACCGGATTTCAGCTTCAGGCCGGTCTCCGTCACGGTTTCGATCTCGTCGGTCTCGACGGAGGCCGTGCCGTCATTGATGGCATTGTAGAGGTCGTCGTCGGGGATCAGGCACAGCCGCTGATCCCACGGGTTGTAGCGCGGCGTGAAGTGCCTCTTGACGTCATAGTCCGGCCCCAGCGCTTCCCGCACGAGATAGAGAAGCTCCTGCTTGACGACCTTCGGCTCCGTGCGGGTGCGCCGGTAGAACGCGACATCGTTGCGCACGTTTTTCCAGCGCGTCACCTTGTAGGCCATCTCCTCGGGCAGAAATCGCCTGAGCCGATTGGCGTCGGCGTCGACGGCGGGCATCGACACCACAAAGGTCGGCGAGCGCTGCACCATCGTGACCTCGGCGCCGGTCTCGGCCATGGCCGGCACCAGGGTCATCGCGGTCGCACCGCTACCGATGACCACGACCTTCTTGCCCTCGTAGTCCAGGTCGTCGGGCCAGAACTGGGGATGCACGACGGTGCCCTCGAACCGCTCCAATCCGGCGATGGCGGGATCGTGCGGTTCGTCATAGTTGTAGTAACCGCCGCACATCAAGAGCATCGTGCAGGTGAATGCAACACGCTCCCCACCACACTCGGCCTCGACCGTCCATGACGCGTCGTCCGTCGACCAGTGCGCCGCAACGACCTTGTGGCCGTAGCGGATGTGGTCGATGACGCCGTTTTCTTCGGCGGCTTCGCGCACGTAATCCAGGATCGACGGGCCGTCGGCGATCGCCTTGGCCGCGCGCCAGGGTTTGAAGTTGTAGCCCAGTGTGTGCATGTCGCTGTCGGACCGCACACCCGGATAACGGAAGAGATCCCAGGTCCCGCCGAGCGCCTCGCGGCCTTCCAGCAGGACAAAGGTCTTGCCCGGGCACTTGTCCTGGAGGTGACACGCGCTGCCGATGCCGGAAAGTCCCGCGCCGACGATCACAACGTCAAAATGGGTCACGACATCCTCCGGAGCGCCAAAGAATCGTCCCGATTATTCCCTTCTTTGGCCGCCATCGCCACCCAAAGTCAGGCTGCACGACGCCGGCCACGGGGGGCGGCGTAACCGGGGGAAGCCTGATGGTTCGGTCCAACGGACTGCTTAACGCCCGCAATGCCTTGCCGATTTTGATCGCCGCAACGTTCGCCGCGCCACTGTTCGGCTGCGACAGCGGCACGACCGTCACCAGCCAGAACGACAAGGTCGTCACTGAAACTGAACTGACAATCGATGGCCTCACGGCTCAGCCGGTTCCGGTCATGACGCCAGTGGGTGATGCCTACGAGGACGTCGAACCGAACCCCGTCGTCGCGGTGGTCGAAGAGCCGGTGTCGACCTTCTCCATCGACGTCGACACGGCGGCTTACGCCAATGTCCGCCGCTTTCTAAACGAAGGTGCCCTGCCGCCGCGCGACGCCGTGCGCATCGAGGAGATGATCAACTACTTCGACTACGCCTATGATCCGCCGCTCGATGCGAGCGAGCCGTTCTCGGCGACAGCCACGGTGGTCCCAACACCGTGGAACGACGACACCCAGCTCGTTCACATCGCGATCAAGGGTTACGACATCGTCGATACGGAGGCGCGGCCGCGCGCCAACCTCGTCTTCCTGGTCGACGTCTCCGGATCCATGCAGGGTCCCGACCGCCTGCCGCTTCTGGTGCAGAGCCTGCGCCTCTTGGTCAACGCGCTGGAGCCCGACGACAGCGTCGCGATCGTGACCTATGCGGGCAGTGTCGGCGTCGCGCTTGAGCCGACGCCGATCGCCGACAAGGAAACGATCCTGGCGGCGCTCGATTCGCTCGGCGCGGGCGGTTCGACCGCCGGTGCCGCCGGTATCGCGCTCGCCTACGACACCGCGCGCACCGGTTTCATCGAGGACGGCGAGAACCGCGTCATTCTGGCCACCGACGGCGACTTCAATGTCGGCATCAGCGATACCGAGCAGTTGCAGGAGATGATCGAGCGCGAACGCATGAGCGGCGTCTATCTGTCGGTGCTCGGCTTCGGCCGCGGCAACCTGAACGACCAGATGATGCAGCGCATCGCGCAACACGGAAACGGCAACGCCGCCTATATCGACTCGCTGATGGAGGCGAAGAAAGCGCTTGTCGACGAACTCGACGGCACGCTCTTCCCGATCGCCAACGATGTGAAGATCCAGGTCGAGTTCAACCCCGCTCAAGTGGCCGAGTACCGGCTGCTGGGCTATGAAACCCGCCTGCTCGGCCGCGAAGACTTCAACAACGACAAGGTCGACGCGGGCGAAATCGGCAACGGCCATGCGGTCACGGCGATCTACGAGATCGTTCCGACGGCCTCGCCGTTCCGTTGGGTCGACCCCCTGCGCTACGAGCCCGACACGACCGCCAACGACGAAAGCGTCTTCGGCAAAGAGCTCGCCTACCTGAAGATCCGCTATAAGCTGCCCGGCGAGACCACGAGTACGCTCATGCAGCAGCCTATCCTGGCGCCCGACGGCGACATCAGACTGGCCGAGGCCAACGCGGACGTGCGCTTTGCCGTCGCCGTCGCCGCCTATGGCGAGTTGCTGCGCGACGACGTTCATCTGGGAACGTGGGAGATGGGCGACGTCATCGATCTCGCCAGCAACGCCCTGGGCGACGACCCCTTCGGCTATCGCCGTGAGTTCGTCCGCCTCGCCGATCTCGCCGGAAGTCTGCGCGCGACAAACTGAGAGCCTTGGACGCCGGCCGCTGTCTGTGTCAAACACGGGCACATGACACTGGTCGGGGAGGTCACCATGGCTTCGGAAAAGGTCGCCGTTATCACCGCGGGCGGCAGCGGCATGGGCGCGGGCGCGGCGCGCAAGCTGGCTGAGGATGGTTTCCGCGTCGCCATCCTGTCGTCGTCCGGTAAGGGCGAGGCGTTGGCGAAGGAACTCGGCGGTATCGGCGTCACCGGTTCCAACCAGTCGAATGACGACGTGAAGCAGCTGATCGACGGCGCCATGGAAACCTGGGGCCGTATCGACGTCTTGGTCAACAGCGCCGGCCACGGGCCGCGCGGCCCTGTCCTGGAGCTCACCGACGAAGACTGGTATCAGGGCATGGAGGTCTACTTCCTAAGCGCCGTGCGCCCGACCCGGCTGGTCACGCCGGTCATGCAGCAGCAGAAAGGCGGCGTCATCATCAACATCTCGACCTTCGCGGTGTTCGAGCCGGATCCGGTGTTCCCGACCTCCGGCGTCTTCCGCGCCGGCCTCGCCGCCTACACCAAACTCTTCTCCGACAAGTACGCCGCCGACAACATCCGCATGAACAACGTGCTGCCCGGCTTCATCGACAGCCTGCCGGAAAAGGAAGAGTTCCGCGCGCGCATCCCCATGGAGCGCTACGGCACGATCCAGGAGATCGCCGATGTCGTCGCCTTCCTGGCGTCCGACGGCGCCGGCTACATCACCGGCCAGAACATCCGCGTCGACGGCGGCATCACGCGTTCGATATAGCGCCGCGGCTTCAGGCCGCCGCGGCCCAGACCGCGTCCAGAAGAGACTGGGTCTGGATGCTGGCGTTCGCAAAGGAGGCGCGCGCCTCGGCCTCGCCCGAGGCCGCAAGGTCAACGAAGTTTTCGATCATCAGAACCTGTTGCGGCGTCTGTGAAGGCGTCTCCACGAAGACGAAGTCTTCGGGCGTCATCGACCGGGTGCGGATCGTGTAACCGGTCGGTACATGGGCGGCCTGGCTGCCGATGCTGTTGGTCCAGTTCATGACGAAGTCATCCATCGCCAGGGCACCCTTCTCGCCGAGCAGGCGAAAGTCCTCAAGTCTGGTGCCACACTGGAAACCGGATCCGAACGTCATGGTCTCGCCGCTCGCGAAACCAAGCGTGCCGATAGCCTCGGTCACCGCCCCCGTCGTGCCGTCGCGCCTGAGCACCAGATCGCACTCCGATACCGCGCCTTCGGGGCGCAGATATTCGACAATGGCGCGCATGCAGTACCAGCCGAGATCGCCCAAGGCCCCGGTCGGCTCCAAGGCCGGGTCGAAACGGATGTCCGACCGGTCATCCAGAGGACCGTAGAAGACACAGTGGAGGCCAAGGCGCTTACCGATTCGTTCATCGGCCACCGATTGGACAGCGGCGCGCCGCGGGTGATGAACGAAGTGGGTGGCGTCCATGAAGAGAAGTCCTGCCGCCGATGCCGCCTTAGCCATGCGCGCGACGGAGGCGGCATCCATGAACGGTTTGTCGACGAGCACGTGTTTACCGGCCGCGATCGCCGCCAGCGCCACCGCCTCCTTAAGCGCGGTCGGGATCGCCACATAGACCGCGTCCACATCGTCGCGCGCCAACAGGGGCTCAAGGCCTTCGACCGCTCGGGCACCGGCGCGCGCCGCGACAAATTCCTGCGCCCGGTTCAGCGCCCGGCTCGATACGGCCGCAAGCCGTGCGTTGCCGGCCTGCTGAATCGCGTCCGCGACCTCACCCGCGATCATGCCCGTGCCGACGATACCGAAACCGAAAGACGTCATGGCGCTGTCGTCCGATCCTGCATTGAAGTTCCACCAGCCGTTCGTGGGAACACTAACACGAGACCGCCAACCGCCGGACCTGCGTCAGCTGTCCAGCAGGCTTTTGGGACTTCCCATCCGATAGTAGCCGAGGAAGCCTGAGCGAAC
Source organism: Alphaproteobacteria bacterium (assembly GCA_028277285.1). GTDB lineage: Bacteria > Pseudomonadota > Alphaproteobacteria > SP197 > SP197 > JANQGO01. The sequence goes on from JANQGO010000099.1 coordinate 7,969, forward strand.
CTTGTCTTGCGAGCCGTCATAGATGTCGTAACCGAGCAGTTGCTGCGCCCTCTCCGGCAACGACCGTAAGAGATCGACGTCCAGATTGAGGTAGCTGTTCTCGACCGCACGAAGCCAACCCAGACAGTACGAGACGGACAACGCGCGCCGGGCAGAACCGTCGGTATTGGTGCCGCCGGCGTGCTGGGTGTCGCCGCGGATGATGGCCACACTGCCGGCCGGCATGATCGCCTGGGCGATTTCATGGCTCTCCGGCTCGCGGTCGTGGGGCCAACGATGACTGCCGGGCACGACGAGCGTCGCGCCGTTCCCCGCGGTGAAGTCGCTGGCGGCAATCATGTAGTTCATTTGCAGAAGGTCAGCGCCCTTGCGGGCCCAGACCGGCCACGAACCGTCATCGACGTGAAAGCGCTGCGCGGTTTCGCCGCCGCGTATCTCGATCAGCTCGCCGGCGCTCAACAGATAGCTCGAACAGCATGGCAGCAGGTGGTGGTCGGTGATCGCCAGCAGGCGTGGGTCGAGCATGATGTCGACAAAGCTCGGCGCATGGGCCGCCAGGCCGTGCAGGCGCACCGTGCGCGAACCCAGGAAACCGTCGATCGCCTCGTTGCCGAAGTGATAGTGCCTGAAGGCATCGACCGCCGGCTGGATTTCCTGATTGAAGCGCTGCAGAAGCGACGGGTCCATGAAATCCCGGACGATGGCGACCCCGTCCTCGTCGAGGACCTCGATGATCGTTTCGACCGCGCTGTCGGCGGACAGTATTGTGACGTTGGCTGACATGATCTCTTCCTGACGTTACCCGAAGGCAAAGGGGCGTGCACGAGAACGGCGCCGGTGGTTGACGGGTCTACCGTCAGCCACCGGCGCCATTTGCCGGATGTCAGGATGTCAGAAGAGGACGATACCCAGGACGTGGTCCGGATAGGTCACAAAGCTCGGTGTCTTGCCCGCCATGGGAATCACGCGCCGTCCAACGCCTGCTTGACCATGTGGTGGAAGAGATGGACGACGTGCTCTTCCTGACCATCGACCTCAGGCCCGACGATGAAGCGGCCCTGGTCATAGGCGTTTGACATCAGGCCGCGCTGGACGGATTCGCACAAGAGCTGATCTTCATGGCCAAGCAGGTCGAACAGATAGGCATTGCGCGCTTCATCCTCCGCCTCGCCGGCCACGACCAGGCGATCGTTGACAAAAGACGTCGTCGTCGGGCTGCGCGGCACGATGTGTGTGATGTTCACGCTCACCGAGCCGGGCACGATATTGATCGTCGTCGTCGGCCACAGATACCAGAACGCCGCGCGCTGAATCGGATCGTCGGCCTTGAAGTCATAGGCGCTGTTCTCCGGCTTTGTATCCGGGCCCAACTGGAACGCCGAGATGCCGTCGATCGTGTGCTTGTAACACGCCATGTCGATCATGTCGGCGAACGCCGGGTGGGCGGGGCCGCAGTGGTAGCACTCCACATAATTGTCGACGACAACCTTCCAGCCCGCCTGCATCACATCGTCACCGAACGTGCTGGTGCCGGTGAAGACGAGGTCGTCGTAGTTCAGCACGAAGTCGCGGATCGACGCCTCCAGGTTCGGCGCCTGCTCGGCCAGCGGCATCGCGTCCTCGTCCAGGTTGACGAAGACGAGATTGCAGAACTCCTCGACCCGGACCGGCTTCAAACCGAAGTCGCTCTTGTCGAAACCCTGGACGTGCTCGCAGTTGCGCGCGGAGCGCAGACTGCCGTCCGGCGCATAGGCCCAGGCGTGGTAGGGGCAGGTGATCACCGCCTTCACATTGCCGCTGCCCTGCAGCAGCTCATGGGCGCGGTGCTGGCAGACGTTATAGAAGGCGCGAAGCGCGCCGTCTCGGCCGCGAATGACAAAGACGCCCTGGTCGACAATGGTCGCCGTCATGTAGTCGCCGGGCTTGGCGACCTGGCTCTTGTGGCCGACATACTGCCAGGTGCGGAAGAAAATCCGCTCCTTCTCCAGCTCGAATATCTCGGGATCCGTGTAGTAACGCGCCGGCAGGGTATAGGAACGCGACGCGTCCTCGGTCAGTGGTTTGGGGAACGCTGCGTGTACGACATTAGACGATGCCATCGCTTCAGCCTCCGGCGCTTTTATTGAATAGTCGTTCAATAATAGGCCCGTGTCGTGCAACCTGTCAAACCGTCTCGACCGGACCACGGTTAATTGGCCTATCATGACATAACGCCGCCCGGAGGAAACCGCACCGTGTCCCAGTCCATGATCGTCGCGCCGCAACCCGATGCCGTCGAGGCCGGCGCGCGTGTCTTGCAAGACGGCGGCAACGCGCTCGATGCCGCGCTGGCCTGCGCCTTCGTGCAGACCGTGGTCGACCCGCTGATGTGCGGTATCGCGGGCTTCGGCAGCCTGCAGGTTCTGATGCCGGGTACCAGCGCCCACGAGGTCATCGATTTCCACGGACGCGTGCCGGCCGCCGCGACGCCTGAGATGTGGCAGGACGTGATCCTGGGCGAGACCGAAGACGGTTTCGGCTTTGTCCTCGAAGACGCGGTCAACGACCTCGGCTATCAGTCGATCACCACGCCCGGCACCTTGAGGGCCTTCGAGGAGGCACATCGGCGCCACGGCAAGCTGCCGTGGTCGCGCATTCTGGAACCGGCCATTGCGCTGGCTGCTGACGGCTACGTCCTGGCGCCGGAGGTCTACTATTACTGGGTCTCGCGCGATACACCTTACTGGGTCTCGCGCGATACACCCGGGCGGGTCGCCGTGCGCGACCGCCTTGCCTATTCTCCCGCCGGGCGCGCGCTCTACTGCGACGGCGACGGTCAGCCCAAACCGATCGGCAGCGTGATCCGTAACACCGATATGGCGACAACACTGACGCACATCGCCGGCGACGGCGCCGATGTCCTGTACCGCGGCGACATCGCCCGGACGATCGATGCCGACATGAAGGCCCATGGCGGCCTGTTGTCCGCCGATGACCTCGCCGCTTACGAAACGGTCACGACCGAGCCGCTCTGGGGTAGCTATCGCGGGCTTTCGTTCTCGACCAACAGGCCGCCCGGCGGCGGCATCATGCTGGTCGAAATGCTGAACATCCTGGAGAACTTCGACCTGGCGGCCATGGGCCACAACAGCCCGGACTACATGCGCGTGGTCGCCGAGGCAATGAAGATCGCGACCTCCGACAAGGACAACTTCGTCGGCGATCCCCGTTTCGTCGACGTGCCGGTCGACCGGTTGACGGACAAGGCCTATGCCGCCGGCCATGCCGAGGCGATTGAACGCGGCGAGATCGCCCGGGTCGAACGGCTCAGCCTCGCCGAATCGGCCGGCACGACCCATATCAGCGTCGCCGATACCGATGGCAACGCGGTTTCCGTAACCCATTCGCTTGGCATGATGTCCGGTGTCGTCACGGACGGTCTGGGCTTCATGTACAACGGCTGCATGGCCGTGTTCGATCCGCGTCCCGGGCGTGCCGGATCGATCGCGCCGGGCAAGGCGCGCTTCAGCTCGATGTGCCCGACCATCGTGTTCCAGAACGGCGAGCCGTGGCTGATCCTGGGCGCGCCCGGCGGCACGCAGATCGCGATGGGCGTGTTGCAGGTCATGCTCAACGTCATCGATTTCGGCATGACGGTTCAAGAGGCGGTGCTGGCGCCGCGTTTCACGGCGACCAGCGACACGTTGACCGTGACGGCGCGGATACCGCGCTATGCTTACGCGTCACTCGAAGAACGCGGCTATCGGATTGCGAGAAGCCCCTACAGCTACGAAATTGCCTCGGTCCATGCGCTCAAGAAGGTTAACGGTGGCTGGACAGGTGCCGCCGACATTCCCTATGGCGGTGGCATGGCGTTGGGAGTTTAGGTCATGGATGCGAAGACAGCGGTCAGAAAGTCCTTCGAGGACGGCGATTATCCCTACCCCGAACCTTTTGGGCGCAAGAAGTACGAGAAAAAGAAGGAGCCGCTGCAGATCGAGCTGGTCCGCATGCTGCGCTGGGTGCAGGAGACGGGCCAACGGCTGGTTGTCGTGTTCGAGGGGCGCGACGCCGCCGGCAAGGGCGGCATGATCAAGGCGATTACCGAACACCTGAACCCGCGTGTCGCCCGTGTCGTGGCCCTGCCCAAACCCAACGAAACCGAGCGCGGCCAGTGGTACTTCCAACGCTATGTCGCCCATCTGCCGACCAAGGGAGAAATGGCGCTGTTCGACCGCTCCTGGTACAACCGCGCCGGCGTCGAGCGGGTCATGGGCTTTTGCACAGAGCCGCAATACCGTCTGTTCATGAATCAGGCGCCGGCCTTTGAACGCATGCTGCTGGACGACGGCGTCCTCCTCTTCAAGTATTGGCTTGCGATCAGCCAGCACGAACAACAGCGCCGGTTCGAACGCCGTCGCAAGGATCCCCTGAAGCAGTGGAAGATGAGCCCGATCGACATCGCTGCCGTCGACAAATGGGCTGACTACACGAAGGCGCGAGAGGAGATGTTCGCCGCGACCGATACGCCCTTCGCGCCCTGGACGGTGGTTAACGCCGAGGACAAACACCGCGCACGGCTGGCGACCATGCGCCATCTGCTTTTGGGCCTCGATTACGACGGCAAGAGGCCGGACGTCATCGGCACGCCGGACGCCGAGATCATCGACCATCCAGACGGCGTCACCTACTGACGCACGACAGCGGCGTCGACTATGGCGCAAAAGCGGCGATAGTCCGGCAAGATATTGATTTTATGGATCCTTTGGCCGGCACTTCGGCAAAAAAAGCACACCGGCGAACTTTTTTTGCGAAGGGTTTGGCGCGGCCATGCGTAGGAGAAGCACAACCACGACACACCATAACAAGAGAGAAGAAACTTATGGACCGCGTTGTTACCCCTACCCTGGCCGCCACGGCCTTGCTGCTTCTGCTCGCCGGTATCTCGTATGAGGCCCACTCGGCCGGCGACCGTGCGGAAGAGATGTTCAATCGCGCCGACGCCAATGCTGATGGTTCGATCACGATGGAAGAGTGGCAGGTCATGCGTGACACCATGTTCACGACCATGGACGCCGACGCCGATGGCTATGTGACCATCGAGGAAGCGCAGTTGCTGCGTGCCGAACGCGCCGGCGACAAGATGATTGAGAAGTATGATGCCGACGGCGACGGCTTTGTCTCGACGGACGAGTTCATGAACGGCGAGTTCAAGGGCTTGAAACGGTTCGAGCGGCTGGATGCCGATGGCGACGGTGTCGTCACCCAGGCCGAGGCCGATGAGAGCCGCCACGGCGACAAGCTCATGGAAAAGGCCGACCTTAACGGCGACAGCCAGGTGACCATGGACGAGATCATGTCGCTGCGCGCCGAGAAGTTTGCCGACATCGACACCGACGGCGACGGTTTCGTTTCCGCCGGCGATGTTTCGGCGGCCTATGCCGCGCGCAAGGCCGAGTCGGACCATCAGGGTCACGGCAAGGGCCATCGCATGTTCGAGCGTGCGGACGCCGACGGCGACGGCCAGATCTCCGCTGAAGAGTTCGCCAACACCAGGCCGAACATGTTCGAGTGCCTGGACGCCGACGGTGACGGCGCCATCACGCTCGACGAAGCGACGGATCGCGATCGTCACCGCGATTGCCGCAAAGAC
>JANQGO010000134.1 GCA_028277285.1 Alphaproteobacteria bacterium
CTGCTCTGCGTCCCTCGACGGACCGCCAAGATGGAAAGCACACGGTGTCTATGGCCCACCAAATTGTCGTGCGAGGCCATATGCAATTGCCCTGCCCTCCAGGGGAGAGGGAAACTTGGTGGGATCATGAGCACGACGGTCGAGAAACCCATTCCCAACATCGTCGCCGAGCACGGGCTGACGGCGGACGAGTACGCCAAGATCCTGGAGATCATCGGGCGTGAGCCAAACCTGACCGAACTCGGCATCTTCTCGGCCATGTGGAACGAACACTGTTCGTACAAATCCAGCCGCATCTGGCTGAAGACATTGCCGACCACCGCGCCCTGGGTCATCTGCGGTCCCGGCGAGAACGCCGGCGTCGTCGATATCGGCGAAGGGCTGGCCGCCGTCTTCAAGATGGAAAGCCACAACCACCCGAGCTTCATCGAGCCCCACCAGGGTGCGGCGACCGGCGTCGGCGGCATCCTGCGCGACGTCTTCACCATGGGCGCGCGCCCGGTCGCCAACATGAACGCGCTGCGCTTCGGCAGCCCGAACCACGAGAAGACGCGTTACCTGGTCGGCGGCGTGGTCGGCGGGATCGGCAGTTACGGCAACTGCATCGGCGTGCCGACCGTGGGCGGCGAGTGCACCTTCCACGCCAGCTACAACGGCAACAATCTGGTCAACGCGATGACGGTGGGCCTGGCGCCGGCCGACCGTATCTTCTATGCCGCTGCCGGCGAAGTTGGCGCGCCGGTCATCTATGTGGGATCGAAGACCGGGCGCGACGGCATCCACGGCGCCAGCATGGCGTCCGCCGAGTTCAACGAGGACACAGAGGAGAAACGCCCGACCGTTCAGGTCGGCGACCCCTTTACCGAAAAGCTGCTGCTAGAAGCCTGCCTGGAACTGATGGCGACCGATTCGATCATCGGCATTCAGGACATGGGCGCGGCGGGCCTCACTTGCTCATCGGTCGAGATGGCCGACAAGGGCGATGCCGGCATGGACCTCGACCTCGACGCCGTGCCGCAACGTGAAGAGGCGATGTCGGCCTATGAGCTCATGCTGTCGGAAAGCCAGGAACGCATGCTGATGGTGATCAAGCCGGAAGCCGAGGCCAGGGCGCGTGCGATCTTCGAGAAGTGGGAGCTGGATTTCGCGGTCGTCGGCCGCATCACCGATACCGGCCGCCTGATCGTCAGAAAGGACGGCGAGGTCCAGGCCGACCTGCCGGTCAAGCCGCTCTCCGATGAAGCGCCGATTTACGACCGGCCATGGAATGAGGCGGCGAAGCGCCCCAACCTGGCGCCGGGCGACGTGGTCGCGCCGAACGATCTCGGCGACGCGCTGCTGACCCTGATCGCCTCCCCGGATCTCGCCTCCAAGCGCTGGATCTGGGAGCAGTACGACCACCTGGTGCGCGGCCACACCATGCAGCGTCCCGGCGGCGACGCCGCGGTGGTGCGCATTCCCGATTCCGATCGCGGCCTGGCCGTCACCAGCGATTGCACGCCGCGCTATTGCCGCGCCGATCCGTTCGAGGGCGGCAAGCAGGCGGTCGCCGAAGCCTGGCGCAACCTGACCGCGACCGGCGCGCAACCGCTGGCCGTGACCGACTGCCTGAACTTCGGCAATCCCGAACGGCCCGATGTCATGGGCGAGTTCGTCGGCTGCGTGAAGGGCCTGGGCGAAGCGTGCCGCGCGCTCGACTTCCCGGTCATCTCCGGCAACGTCTCGCTTTACAACGAGACCAACGGCAAGGCAGTCCAGCCGACGCCCAATATCGGCGGCGTCGGCCTGATCGACGACCTCGACCGCATGGCGCGCATTGGGTTCGCCGGCGCGGACGAGACGGTGGTCTTGATCGGAGAGACCACAGGCCATCTGGGGTCATCCCTCTATCTGCGCGAGATCGCGGGATCGGAAGACGGCGCGCCGCCGCCCGTCGACCTGGCGGCGGAACGGCGCAACGGTGATTTCGTGCGCCAGGCGATCCGCGACGGTCGCGTCACCGCGTGCCACGATCTCTCCGATGGCGGCCTGCTGGTCGGCCTGGCCGACATGGCGCTGGCGTCCGGCATCGGTTGTGCCGTCGAGCCCGCGCCAGACGGCGTTCCCGCCCATGCCTGGCTGTTCGGCGAAGACCAGGCGCGTTATGTGGTTACTGCCGCCGATGGTGGCACCGACCTGCTGGCGGACGCGCAAAAGGCCGGCGTTCCCGCCCGCATCGTCGCCCAAACGACTGGTGATTCGTTGACAGGGATAGGCGACCGGCCCATATCGCTGGTAGCATTGCGTGATGCGCACGAGGGCTGGCTGCCCGGTTACATGGCCGGGGGCGCCTGATCGAAGACGAGGGAGTGTCACATGGCCATGAGCGCCGCCGAAATCGAGCAGATGATTCAGGACGCGTTTCCCGATGCCTCCATCGAGATCGACGATCTGCGCGGCGACGGCGATCACTATGCGGCCAAGATCGTCTCCGGCGCATTTGTCGGCAAGACCCGCGTGCAGCAACACCAACTGGTTTACAAGGCGCTGAAAGGCAAGATGGGCAACGAGCTACACGCGCTCGCGCTCCAGACCGCGGCGCCGGCTGACGGCTGACCGCCCGGCCACCACCCTCAACGGAGAAGAGATCATGCCCCTTGATGACATGACCCGCCAACGGATCACCACCGAAGTCACCAACAATCCCGTCGTGCTGTTCATGAAGGGATCGCCCGTCTTTCCGATGTGCGGCTTTTCCGCCGCGTCGGTTCAGATGCTGAGCCACATGGGCGTGCGCTTCAAGGGCATCAACGTGCTGGAAGACCCGGCGGTGCGCGAAGGCATCAAGGAGTTCAGCGACTGGCCGACCATCCCGCAGCTCTATGTGAAGGGCGAGTTCGTCGGCGGCAGCGACATCATGCGCGAGATGTTCGAGTCCGGCGAGTTGATGGAGCTGATGAACAGCCGCGGCATCGAAGTCGATCCCGCCGCCTAGTTCGATGGAAACTACCGATGCCGGCGTGATCCACGGTTATCACGCCCACATTAACTTCGATCTCGAGAAGCGCGATGTCGCGATCGCGATGCGCGAAGAACTCGGCAAGCGCTTCGACGTCGTGCTGGGCCGCGTCTGGGATCAGCCCGTCGGGCCGCATCTCAAGCCGATGTTTCAAGTCGCCTTCGAGCCCGGAGCGTTCGACGAGGTCGTGCCGTGGCTGATGGTGAATCACAACGGCCTCTCCATCTTCATCCATCCGGAAACCGGCAACGACCTCGAAGACCACCGCGACAACGCGCTGTGGATCAACGAGAACCTGGGTCTCAATCTCGACGCGCTGAACTAGGTTTCGCTGCTCTTGGGCGGCCGCTAGAGCAGATCCTGTTTTGATGGAATCGCTTCGCGATGACATCAAGGCAGGTGAACCTGCTCACCTCATAGATGGAGAGCGGATTCACATGGTTAGGTGGAACCGCCAAACGGTTCCACCTAACCATGATCCGCTCTAACGGTCAGCCGCCCGGATGCGCGGCGCCCTGATTCCAATCGCCCTTGCGTGGGGCCGCGCCAGGCTGGCTCGTGTCGGGCCGATAGGGCGCCGGCGCGCCGCGGCACGAGATGCGCCATAGAAGGCGCGTGTTCGCCGGGTCCGCGCTGGCATGCGCGATGGGCACGGCCGAGTGCATGGTGGCGAAGGTATCCCAGATCGCGAGGTCGCCAACCTCGTAGGAGTGGTCATAGCGGAATGCGGGTTTCAGCACATGCTGCTTGAGGTCCCGCAACAGGGCCTGACCCTCTTCGCCAGCCATGCCTTCAATACCTTCTGGCGTTCCGGCGACCGCGTAGAGAGAGCGCCGGCCCGTGGCCGGGTGCTTGAGCACCAGCGGATGATAGACGGACACCACATTGTTGCGCTGATCTTCGGTCAGTGAGCCGCGCGCATCATACTCGCCGTCACGGCCGCTGGCCGCGCCATAGGAGTGGCGCACGACAAGCCCCTCGAGCCGCGCCTTCATACGATCGTCCAGCGCGTCGTAGGCGGCGATCGTGTCGGTCAGCATGGTCTGGCCGCCCTCTTTCGGCGCCTCCACGCAATAGAGCATGGTGGCCGATGCCGGCTCGTCCTCGTAAGCCTGATCGGTATGCCAGAACGCCGCCGCCAGGCGCAGCGGATCGCTCTTCGAGCGTTCCCCGACATTGCCGACCACGGCGACTTCGGGACAGGCCTCCATGCGGATGGCCTTGACGACATGAATGATCGGCTCGCCCATCTGGCGGCCGAAGGTCACGTAGTTCTCGATGTCCAGGGCTTGGTGCTTGATCACCAGCATCCGGTGTTCGTGGAGCGCATCGACCAGCGCATCAATGACGTCCGGGTCGTCCGGCGTCCGGTTCAGATCAAGCCCGTGCACGGCCGCCCCGAAGGGGGCATCGAGCGATCTGATATCCAAGCCTGCGCCCACGTCACGACGCCTTCGGCGGTTGGTCCATGAGTTTAGCCTACGGGTTTCCGGCGCCGGCGTCAGCATCCGGGCGGATGTTCTCACGCGTGATGTTGAGGCCGCAGATATAGCCCCAGGTCAGGCACGGGCCGATCGTCGTACCGCTGCCGACGGCGCGCGTGCCGAACGGATTGGCCATGGCGTTGCCGGCGCAATAAAGGCCGCCGATGACGGTGCCGTCCGGGCGCACGACCTGGCCCGCCGCGTTGGTGCGCGCGCCGCCCTTGGTACCCAGGATCGAACGGTTGAACCGGCATGCCACGAACGGCGGCTTCTCGATCGCCCCCAGCGCCGGGTTGCCGGCCCCACCGTCATGGCCGGACATGTAGCGCTCCCAGACACTCTCGCCGCGTTGGAAGTCCTCATCGTGGCCTTCGGCGACAAAGCCGTTGAAGCGCTCGACAGTCCTGGCGAGCGCGTCCGGCGGCACGTCAATCATCGCCGCGAGCTCGGCAAGCGTACGTGCGCGGACCAGGAACCCCGGCTCCAGACGCGCCTTGAAGCGGAACAGCATGGAATGGTTCAGGAAGCGGCGGTCACCGATCAGCCAAGCCGGCAAGTGAAGCGGCTCGCCGGTCGCGGGATCGCGGCGATCCAGCGCCTCGCCGATATTGTAATCGTACTCGCTGACAAACCGATGGCCGTTGCGGTCAACGGCGATGCAGTGCGGCGAGGCATGGAACATGGCGGGCATGCCGTGGACAGCGCCTTCATAGCGCGTCGGCAGCGTCGCATAGACGTTGGCCTGATCCATGCGCTCCATCGACGCCCCGGCCTCGGCCGCCAGTTTCTGGCCGTCGCCGGTGTTGGTGTTGGGGCTGCCCAGGCGGTCGACCGGACCGGAGAAGTGGCAGGCCAGCATGGCGCGGTCCCATTCGAAACCGCCGGTCGCCAGCACCACACCCTGGCGGACGCGGACCGTCGTCGGGTTGTCAGGCGAGCCGTAACGCAGGCCGTCGACACGACCGGTGTCGGGGTCCTGCAACAGGGCTTCGACACGCGCGTTGGTAACAATCCGGCAGCCCTGGGCCCGGCAGGCGCCGAGCAGCCCGGCGACCAGGGCCTGACCGCAGGCAATCTCTCCAACGGCCATGCGGTAGAGCCATCGTGCCCCGACCGCCACGGCCGCGTAGACGGGCTGCTCATAGACCCGGTACTTCTTGACCTCGTTATAGGTCAGGCTCTGCGGCACCGTTGAGCGGCGGATCAGGCGCGCATAAGGGCCGGCGACACGCCGGTTGAGCAGGCTGGGCGTCAGTTGGCGCCCACCTGGCTTACCGCCCTCGCGTTCGGCCATGGGATCGGGCTCGTCGACGGGTTGGAAACGCAACGCCGAATGCGCCTCCAGAAAGTCGATCATCTCGCTCGCATGGTCGACAAAGCTCTGCCAAAGCGGCTCGTCGGTCGCGGACCAGCCTTCCGGCGACGCCGCGCGCAGATAGCGCATGGCATCGTCCGGGCTGTCCTCGATGCCGGCTTCCCGTGCGATCCGGTTACAGGGGATCCACGTGCCGCCGCCGGACATCGCGCTGGTGCCGCCCAGAAGGCCGCTCTTTTCGAGAATGACGACGTCCGCACCGCGCACCGCCGCCGATAGGGCTGCCGAAAGACCGGCGGCGCCTGAGCCGACCACGGCGACGTCGACTTCCATGATTGTCCCTGTCATGCCCCCCTGTGTTCCCCGATCGCACGATAGTCGCAAGCCGCAACCTTGGCCGCCTGCCGGCCGGAAAATCAAGCGGTCTGTGTCACGGACATGTGAAGCTCACGCGGCGGTTGCACGGTTGATTCGTCATAATGTTCCATTAATGTTCTTTTTTTCATTGGGAGGAGGAAATCATCATGGTCAACCCCATTCCACCGGGCGCGAGCACGGTCACACCGCATCTGGTCATTGAAGGCGCCGGCGACGCCATCGCGTTCTACAAGAAGGCCTTCGGTGCCGAAGAGCTGTTCCGCATGCCCTCGCCCGACGGCAGCAAGGTCATGCACGCCGCCCTCACGATCGGCGATTCGGAGGTCTTTGTCGCCGACGCCATGCCGGAGATGGGGTCGGAGGGTCCCAAGGCGCGCGGCGGCACAACAGTCGCCATCCATCTCTATGTCGATGACGCCGATGCCTGGGCGAAACGCGCTGCGGACGCCGGCGCGACCGTGACCATGCCGGTCGATGAGATGTTCTGGGGCGACCGCTATGGACGCCTGGAGGATCCCTTCGGCCATGTCTGGGCCGTGGCGACCCATGTGAAGGACCTGACACCCGAAGAGCTCGGTGAAGCGGCCAAAGCAGCCTTCGCCGGCGGTCAGTAGCGGAAAACCGATGGCGCGATGGCCGTGGCGGTGCGCCACGGCCATCATTCCCCAAAGATGCCATCAAGAACAGCGAAACACAGATCGAATATCCCCAATTGACGGAGCGTTTTAACCCTCTACAAGGGCGGTCTCACCTCGACATCTTTGACAGGGGATCGCCATGGCCGACCGGCCGCTTGACCTTGAGTTCGTCCGCTCCTTTTTTCCCGCGCTGAACGACAGCTGGGCGTTCATGGAGAACGCCGGCGGCAGCTTGGTGCCGCGCACCGTGATCGACCGGGTGCACAGCTATATGACGGAGTGTCAGGTTCAGCCGGCCGCCGCCTACCGCGCCTCGCAAGACGCGACCGAGCGCATGGAGGCCGGCCACAAGGCGGTCTGCGGCATGATCAACGCCGACCTGGACGAGGTGGTCATCGGCCCGTCGACGACCCGCAACGTCATTACCCTGGCCGCCGCGATCCGCGGCTGGTTCAAGCCGGGCGACGAACTGATCGTCACCAACCTGGATCACGAGGCCAATAACGGCCATTGGCGGCGGCTGGAAGAATTCGGCGTCACCATTCGCGAGTGGCAGGTCAATCCGAAGACGGCCGAACTCGAGATCGACAGCCTGAAGGAGATGCTGAGCGAGAAGACGCGGCTGGTCTGTTTCTCCCACTGCTCGAACATTGCCGGCGGCGTCAACCCGGTCCGCCAGATCGCCGACCTCGTGCACGGCGTCGGCGGCATGGTCTGCGTTGACGGCGTCGCCTACGCCGCCCACGGCACGATCGACGTCAAGGCACTGGACGTCGATTTCTATCTCATGAGTCTCTACAAGCTCTACGGCCCGCATCTGGGCGTCATGTACGGCAAGCGCGAGCTGTTCCTGGAGGCGAAGGGCCAGTACTTCTACTTTCACGGCGAAGACGATATCCCGCTGAAGCTCAACCCCGGCGCGCCGAACCATGAGCTGACCGCCGGTTCCGTCGGCATCGCCGACTACATCGAAGCGCTGGCGGCCCATCACATCGACGAGCCGGCCAACGACTTCCACGGCCGCATGCGCCAGGTCTATGGCCTGTTCGCCAAGCAGGAGGAGGCGCTTTCCAACCGCTTTCTCGACTATGCGCTGGCACATCCGAAGCTGGACGTGATCGGCCGCGCGACGGCCGATCATGCGCGGCGCGCGCCGACCTTCTCGTTCACCATCGATGGCATGTCGTCCCAGGAGGTCGCCAAACGCCTCGATGCGCAGGGCATCGCGTGCGGCGCCGGTGACTTCTACGCGCCGCGCGTCTTGAAGGCGGTCGGGATCGATCCGGCCGACGGTGTCGTGCGCTGTTCCATGGTCCACTACAACACCGTCGACGAGGTCGACCGGCTGGTGAAGGCGCTCGACGCGATCATGCCATGACGGCGAACGATCCCGCGCGGCTGGAGCTGACGCCAGACGAGATGCGCGCGCTGGGCTACCGTGCCGTCGACATGGTGGTCGAGCACTGGACCAACCTGCCCCAGAAATCGGCCGCCGTGCATGTCGAACTGGAGGATCTGCGTCCGACCCTGCGCGAACCGCTGCCGGAAACCGCGGGCGATTGGCGGGACGCCCTCGACTTCGCGCGCGACAACGTGTTCGAGGTCATGGGTCAGATCGCCCACCCGCGGTTCCTGGCCTTCGTGCCCGGCCCGTCGAATTTCGTCGGCGCGATGGCCGATGTCATGACGTCCGGCTACAACACGGCCGCCAGCCTGTGGCGCGAGACGCCGGGACCGGCGGAGCTCGAGCTGACCACGCTGGAATGGCTGAAGGAGCTGTGCGGCCTGGCGGATGACTGCGAAGGCATCTTCGTCAGCGGCGGTTCCGTCGCCAACCTGACGGGTA
>JANQGO010000145.1 GCA_028277285.1 Alphaproteobacteria bacterium
GCGCTGCACGCGTTTGCCGGCACGCTTCACCTGCCGGAATCGCGGATGGCGGGTTTCGATGGCGGCGACAGGGGTGATGCGTGGTTCCCCGCGGTCGCGCTGACGTTCATCAGCCATGATGGTTATCTGATTCCGGTCGAGCCGGGCATCGTGCGCGGCACCGGCAGCAAGAGTCCGTGGGATATCATCGTGTCGCCGGGGAAGATCTGGTCGGAAGCGGATGACGGCGGGCGCTCGCGCGCGTCCTTCCCGTTCGTCCTGGCCGGCGGGTCGTGGTGGAACGAGGCCCATAACGGCCTGGCGACCTTTGTCTTCGATGACGGCGACGTCTCCGACGTGCGGTTTCAGATCGTGCAGGAGACCGCGCCCTACAACACCTTCGACGGTTACGGCCGGCTTGAGGCCATCTATGAACCGCATGACGTCGCCCGTAGGGCGGCGGTGATCGCGGCGTTCGAGACGGACCGCGCGGCGCGTCTGCCGGTGCGTCCGTTCGCCGACCTGGAACGCGGTCTGTCGCTCGAGGCGCTGCGCACCTTTGCCGGGCGCTACAGCGACGAGCCGGTCAGTGCGAGCGGTCTGGTTGTCGACGGCGTCATCCATCTGCGCCCGTGCGAGACGCGCTATGGCGATTTCCCCTATTGCGAGGACATGCGTCACGGCGTCTTTTCGGTGACCAAGTCGCTGGGCGGTATGATCGCCATGCTCTACCTGGCCGAAAAACATGGCGACCATGTTTTCGATCTGAAGATCAGGGACTACCTGGATGTCACCGCGCGCCATGACGGCTGGCGGGACGTGACCTTTGCCGATGCGCTGAACATGGCGACCGGTATCGGCGAGGGATCGCCGAACGCCGGTAGCGCGCACTACTACGCGGAGGTGTTTCCGGGCTGGAAGACGACCATGTTCCTGGAATCCCAATCGACAACCGGCAAGCTGCGCGCGGCCTTTGCCGGCCACGACTATGATTGGGGCCCCGGCGAAGTCTTCCGCTACCGCAACATGGATACGTTCGTGCTGGCGGCCGCCATGGACAGCCTGGTCAAACGGCTGGAAGGGCCGGACGCCAACATCTGGGACAACGTGATGGCGGAGGTCTTCCAGCCTATCGGCATTCCGTCGATCCCGATCGCGCGCACGGTCGAGCGGGACGGCGGGCCGGGCATACCGCTGATGGCCGCCGGCCTCTATCCCAACATCCACGACATCGTGAAGATCACGTCGCTGCTGCACACCAAAGGCCGCCACGCCGGCGAACAGCTGTTGAGCGAGGCGAAACTGGACGAGGCGTTCTACCGCACGCCGGTCCGCGGCCTGGACGTGCCGGGCTTCGATGAGACCTATCACATGTCGCTCTGGTACTTCTGGGTACGCCAGGGCACGTGCCGGGTGACGGTGCCGCACATGTCGGGCTGGGGCGGCAACATCATCGAGGTGCTGCCCAACGGGCTTACCGCGTTTTTCCTGAGCGATGACTTCGTGAACGAATACCGCGCGGTTGCCGAGGCGGCCGGCGAGGTGCGGCCGCTTTGTCCATCTTGAATAGACGCCGGTGTGGTACGCCTAAAGGGGCTAGCCGTTTGATCGGTGTTGCTATGGGCCGAGGTGCGGTCTTATGGCGGCCGGAGTCGTTTTGAGGAGCCAGATCATGCGATGGATCGCGGTCTTTGCGTTGGTGATCGTGATGGCGCCGGGCGTCGGCCATGGGGCCGATGACCAGGCGTTGCTGGCCGAAGGCGAGGCGGCCTTTAACCGGGGCGACAGCCAGACGGCGCTCGCCATCTTTCGCCCGCTCGCCGAACAGGGCAACGCGACCGCGCAAGGCTGGCTGGGCACCATGTATCTGTGGGCGTTCGGCGTGCCGGAAAACTACGGTCAGGCGCTCAAGTGGTCGCGTCTGGGCGCGGCCCAGGACGAGGTCTATTCGATCTATTGGATGGGCATCATGCAGAAGTACGGTTTCGGCATGAAGCCGGACGACGAGGCGGCTCAGCCCTTTTTTGACCGGTTGCTGGTCAAGGCTGAACAGAACGACGCGGATGCCCAGAACATCGTCGGCCAGATGTATCACGACGGCGATGGCGTGACGCAGGATTATGGTGAGGCCAGGCGCTGGTATGAGCTGGCGTCCGAACAAGGCAACCCCTATGCGTCCTTGAACCTGGGCTACATGTACGAGTGGGGCTATGGCGTCCCCGGCGACTTCGATATCGCCGCGCGCTGGTACAGGCTGTCGATCGAGCAAGGCTACGGTCTGGCGCAGTTCGATCTGGACCGCGTCTCGGCCTACGGCGGCGCTGCCAACCCGTAGAACGGGCCCAAGACGTCTTTCTTCTAGCCTTCGCTGGGCGACCGGGTCATGGTCGCCGCGCCATGAGGGACGGCAGCGACACATCATCCGACCACGAGGCCGTGCCGGAACGGCCGGGGCGGGGCGAGTTCGTCGTCTTGATCGCGCTGATGATCTCGATCGTCGCGATGGCGATCGACGCCATGCTGCCGGCTCTGGGCCAGATCGGCGAGGACATGGGCGTCGCCGGCGGTAACCGCCAGCAGCTCGTCGTGACCTTCCTGTTCTTAGGTCTGGCGCTGAGCCAGATCGTGTTCGGACCGCTCTCCGACAGCTTTGGCCGCAAGCCGGTCATCTATGCCGGGTTCATCATCTTCATGATCGGTTGCGTCATGTCGATCGTGGCGACGTCGTTCTGGGTCATGATCGCGGGGCGCCTGTTGCAGGGCATCGGCGCGGCGGGACCGCGCATCGTCACGCTGGCTTTGGTGCGCGACCGTTTCGCGGGCCGCGAGATGGCGCGGCTGATGTCGCTGGTGATGACGGTCTTCATCCTTATCCCCGTGTTCGCGCCGATCATCGGCCAGGGCATCATGATCGTGACCCATTGGCGCGGCATCTTCGTCATGTTCCTGGTGTTGTCGGCCATCGCGTTTGTCTGGTTCTGGGCGCGCCAGCCCGAAACCCTGGCGCCGGAGAAGCGCAGCAAGCTGTCGGCCGGGCGCATCGCCCGGGCGTTTCGCGAGACGCTGACCAACCGCACGGCGCTGGGCTACACGATGACCGCCGGCCTGATCTTCGGCGCGTTCGTTGGCTACCTGGTGAGCGCGCAGCAGATCTTTCAGGTCACGTTCGGCGTCGGCGAGGCGTTCCCGCTCTACTTCGCGCTGTCGGCGGGCGCGTTGGGTTTCGCCTCGATCACCAACGCGCGGCTGGTCATGCGGTTCGGCATGCGTCCGTTGACGGGCACGGCGCTGGCGGCGGCGAGCCTTTTGTCGATCGTGTTCCTGGTGGTCGTCGTGCTGGCAGACAACCATCCGTCCCTATGGGCGACCATGGTCTATATCGTCATGACGTTCTTCTTCGTCGGTTTCGTCTTCGGCAACTTCAACGCGCTTGCCATGGAACCGTTGGGCCATATCGCGGGGTCGGCGTCGTCGGTGATCGGCTCGGTCACCATGTTCATCTCGCTGGCGCTGGGCACGCTGATCGGCCAGCTCTATGACGGCACCGTGCTGCCGCTGGTCGCGGGTTTCGCCATCCTGGCAACCGTGTCGTTCGCCGTCATGACCTGGGTCGAAGGGACGTTGCCGTGGAACGCGCAGGATTGACGGGCCGCCAACGCGTACGTAGGGTGCCGCGGCGAAAGCGAAGGGAACGATTCAAGATGACGACCTCACTCGTCGTAGTAGGCACGTGGCGCATGGTCCGGTAGCGGAAACCATAACGCTGCCCTGTGCGCCCCCGATTCCGGTCGGGGGCTTTTTTTGTGCCTTCACCTGACGATGCCGCCGGTGCATGCCGGCCGAGAGGTCCCGATGTTCCGTTCCGCCACCCGACCGCCGCGCCTGGTCACGCTGATCCTGCTGACCGCGCTCGCCACCCTGTCGCTCAACATGTTCCTGCCCTCGCTCGCCGCCATGGCGGTGGATCTCGAGGTGGGGTACGCGCTGATCAGCCTGGCGGTCGCCGGCTACGTCGCGGTGACGGCGGCGCTGCAGCTGATCATCGGACCCCTGTCGGATCGTTATGGAAGACGGCCCGTGCTGCTTGCCGCGATGGCTCTCTACACGGTCGCTTCGGCGGTCTGCGCGCTGACCGCCGATATCGGCGTGTTTCTGGTGTTCCGTGTTCTGCAGGGCGTCATCATCGCCGGCTGGACGGTGTCACTGGCGATCGTGCGCGACACGAAACCGGCCAACGAAGCGGCCAGCACGATCGGCACGATCAGCATGGTGATGGCGGTCGCGCCGATGATCGGCCCGCTTGCCGGCGGTTTGCTGGACGCGTTCTTTGGCTGGCGCGCGAGTTTCGCGGCGTTCACGCTCATGGGGCTTGGTTTGCTCGTGCTCTGTTGGGCCGATCTGGGTGAGACAAACACCGCGCGCACGAGCGGTTTCGCGGCACAGGCGCGCGCCTGTCCTGAGCTCTTCCGTTCGCGTCACTTCTGGGGTTATGCGCTGTGCATGGCGCTGTCGGTCGGCGCGTTCTACGCCTTCCTGGCCGGCACCCCGCTGGTCGCCACCGCGGTCTTCGGCATGTCGACGGCGACATTGGGCGCGGCCATGGGCAGCATCACGGCGGGCTTCGTCTTCGGCAGCTTTCTCTCCGCCCGCCTGGCCAAGCGCCACGCGCTCGCCACCATGATCATCGCCGGGCGCGTTGTCGCCTGCACCGGTCTCACGGTCGGCCTGGTGCTGTTGATGGCCGGCTACATGAACGTTGTCCTGTTGTTTGGCGCCACGCTTTTCGTCGGCATCGGCAACGGGTTGACGACACCGAGTGCCAGCGCCGGCGCGATGTCGGTGCGCCCGCATCTGGCGGGCAGCGCGTCCGGCCTGTTCGGCGCGCTGTCGGCCGTCGCCGGCGCGCTGCTGACGGTGATCACCGGCGCGCTGGTGACGGCCGAGACGGGCGCTTTCATGCTGCTCGCCATCATGCTGGCGGCCTCGTTCCTGGCGCTGCTCGCCGCGCTTCTCGTTCGGCACGACGCGTCGCGCGACGGCTAGCGCGTTATCTGATCAGTTGGCATCGCCGGCCCACGCCCCCTCCCGGATCTGCGAGGACGAAAAAGGCTCTAATCCGCGAAGTACTCGCTGGGCGCGCGGCCAAGGGCGCGGCGGAACATGGTGCCGAAGGCGCTGGGCGTCGAATAGCCGAGATCGATGGCGATGGTGGTGACGGGCAGGCCCTGGGCCAGCATGGCGATCGCGGCGAGCAGGCGGGCCTGTTGACGCCATTGGGCGAAGGTCAGACCGGTTTCCTTGATGAAGAGCCGCGCCAGGGTCCGTTCGCTGGCATGGGCCGAGCGCGCCCAGCACCGAAGCGGCCGGCTGTCGCCGGGATCCGCCTTCAGGCGGTCGGTCACATGACGCACCCGTTGATCGCGCGGCTCCGCCAGATGCAGATGAACCTGAGGCGACGTCCTGAGTTCCCCGAGAAGAAGCTCGACGATCTGGCGGTAGCGTCCGTTCAGCGTGTAGTCGTCGGGGAACGTCGTCGCTTCCACAATCAACTCACGCAGCAGGTTCGACACGGTGACGACACAGCAGTCCCGCCGGAACTGTCTGGCCCGCTGCCCGACGACATAGACCGTGCGCATCGACACGTGCGAATGCATGTAGACGGTGTGGAGAGCATCGGGCGGTATCCATACCGCACGCAGCGGCGGCACGACCCAGACACCGTCGCCGGCCGCAACGCGCATGGCGCCCGACACTGCGTAGACGAGCTGGCCTGACGCGTGGGCATGATGCTCGATCAGATAGCCGGCCTCGTACTCATAGGCCTTGGCCGCGAGCGGGCGCCGCGCGGAGAGGGTTGCGATGGATTGGTCTTCTTCCGTCATGCGCCGTTCGGATCGTGAAGCCCATGCATGCAGTCTAGGGCGTCACCCGGCAGGCGCTATGCGATGACGCCGCGGTTGTCCGTATCGCAATGAATGTTGGCCGACGATCGATGTCCCGCCACGGCGCGGGCGACCCATAGTGGCCGCCGCAACGATACGGAGGTGACATCAATGCCGGTCGAGTCGACGGGAACCCAGCTACGCCTGACCAGCCCGGACGGGTTTTGCCATGACTTCCATGCGCTGTGGCTGCGCGAGAACAGCACGGACGAAAGCTTCCGTGACCCCATTACCGGCCACAAACTCCAGGATGCCGCGCAACTGCCCCTGGACCTCTCGATTGTCGAGGCGGTGCAGGAGGACGATGTCGTCGATATCCGCTTCAGCGACGGGCATCGCTGCCGCTATGGCTATGCCGCCTTGCGTGAGGCCGGCGAAACGCCGTTCCCGCCGGAACTGGTCGGCGACAAGCAGGTGTGGAAGGCCGATCTGGCGCCGCTACCGTGGCATGATCTGGCGGACCTTCAGAGCGGACCCGACCGTGTCCTGGCCTTTCTTGGCGACATCGCGCGCCTGGGTTTCGCGCTGGTGCGCGGCCTGCCGGTCGAGCTGGACGGTATGGCGGAGATGACGAAGCTGATCGGCTTTCTGCGCTGGACCAACAGCGGCGGTATCGCCGACGTCAAGAGCATCGCGAGGGCCTATGACCTGAGCATGACGCCGCGCGCGCTGGAACCCCATGTCGACAATCCCTACCGCCTGCCGCAACCTGGTTACACGCTGCTTTACTGTCTGCGGAACGATGCCGAAGGTGGTGAGTCCATTCTGGTCGATGGGTTCTGTATCGCCGAGCACATCCGCCGCGAGCGGCCCGATCTGTTCGACGCTCTAACGCGCGTGCCCGTCGTCTTCCGCTATGTCGACGAGCAGGCGATCCTGGAGCACGCCTCGCCCTTTATCGACCTGTGGCCCGACGGCAGTTTGAAGCAAACCCGGTTTCACGGCCGCGCCGACCAGGTCGCCGCCGTCGATCCCGGTCTGTTGGATGTGTTTTACGAAGCCCGGCGTCTTTATGCCGGCATGATCGCATCCGACGACATTCGCCTGCGTTTCAAACTGGAGCCGGGCGAGATGTACTTCGCCGATAACTATCGTCTGTTCCATGGCCGCGAACCGTTCCGCCTGGAGAGCGGCGAGCGCTACATGCGTCAGGCGTACATGGACCGCGACGTCGTCTCCAGCCGGCAGAAGACGCTGCTGCGCGATATCCATGCGCAGCCGTGGCGGCCGCGGGATGACGATGCCGTCGGCTGACGTCGCGGAACCGGTTCACGCAAGCCGGCGTCAGGCCGCGGGCCGGGAACGCTCGCTCTGATCGGCAACGTTGTCGGCGGCCGGCGCCGTTTTTGCCACGTGCCGGGTGTGGAGATGGGATCGGCGTTTCAGCC
>JANQGO010000256.1 GCA_028277285.1 Alphaproteobacteria bacterium
ACCTTGAGGACGGCATTATTGCCGACGACAAGACCGCCGGCCCCGCGCACCGCATCGACGAGACAGCGATGGTAGCGCGCGGGGTGAACGGTGCCGTGCTCGTGCAGGATCATGCCGCCAAAAAACGCGTCGCTGCCGACATGCTTGCGCTGGTCGCTTCTGGGGCACATCTCGTAACCGAACGGCATGTAGCGTTCGATGTTGCGCGCGTTCTCGGCAAGTGCCTCATAGGCGGCCGGCGTATGGGCCGCCGAAAAGCGGCCGCGATAGAGCAGGCCGACGTCGAAACCTTCCTGCTTGATGAAATCCAGGAAGTGGAAATGCGCATCGCCGCTTTCGCGGTACATGGCGATCGCCTGTTCCTCGCCGAACATGGCAATCAGTTTGGCGATCGAATAGTGCAGAAAGCGCCCGATGAATCCGACCAACCTGGTGCTGGCGCCGCGGCCAAGCTCGCCCTTGTCGAGCACCAGGGTCGACATGCCGGCGCGCGTGGTCATCAGCGCCGCGTTCAGACCGGCGAACCCCGATCCGATGACCAGGACGTCCACGGCGTCCGGCAGGCCGCTGGTCGCAGGCTCAGTCCGTGCCGCTTCGTCCCACCAGACCGGCTGCTGTTGGAAGTCGTCCGCAAAGATGTCGTCGCTCAACGGCCTTCCTTTGATGCGGCTCAGGTCTTGCCGAGGTCGATGACCTTGAGACCCTTTTCGTCGGCGGAGAGCGCGAGCTCGCCGCGTTTGAGTTTCATGGCGTCGGCGCCGAAGATCTCGTAGCGCCAGCCCTTCATCAAGGGCGAGTCCGGATCGTCCTCGGCGGCGAGCTTCTCTACATCCGCCATGTTGGCGACCAGCTTGTGGGCGACGCCGGCGGCATCGCACTTGGCCTTCAGCAGGGTCTTCAGGAGATCCACCAGACCGCTCGGCGGCTCCTTCTCGGGCCGGCCGTTGTTGTCGCGTTGGGGTGCTTCGTCGCGCGGCACGGCAAGGCCCTTGTTGACCGCGTCCAGGATCGCCTTGCCGTCGGCGCTGTTGGCGAGACCGCTGGGCAGCATGCGGACGCGGCCGAGTTCCTCGCGGCTGGTCGGGTGTTGCGTCGCGATCTGCGCCAGCGCATCGTCCTTCATGATTCGGTTGCGCGGCACGTCGCGGCTCTGCGCCGTCTCCTCGCGCCATGCCGCGAGCTCGCGAAGGATGGCGAGCTGTTGCGGTTTGGCGCCGCGCATCTTGATCCGCCGCCACGCCTGGCGTGCGTCCGTCTGATAGGTCTGCGGGCTGGTCAGAAGATCCATCTCCTCGCTCAGCCAGTCCGTGCGTTTGTTCTTCTTCAACTGACGCGACAGCTTGTCATAGACGGTGCGCAGATGGGTCACGTCGGCCAGCGCATAGTCGACCTGCTTCTGGGTCAGGGGGCGCCGGCACCAGTCGGTGAAGCGCGACGCTTTGTCGATCCGAGCGTTGGCCAGGCGCTTGGCGAGCTGCTCGTAACTCACCTGTTCGCCGAAGCCGCACACCATGGCCGCCACCTGGCTGTCGAAGATCGGGTGCGGCACCTCGCCCATCAGGTGATAGAAGATTTCCAGATCCTGGCGTGCGGCGTGGAAGACCTTCAGGACGTCCGGATTGCGCAGGAGGTCGAACAAGGGGGCCAGATCCATGCCGTCGGCCCGGGGGTCGATGGCGATGGCTTCGTCGGGACCGGCGACCTGGATCAGGCACAGAATCGGCCAATAGGTCCGCTCGCGCATGAACTCGGTGTCGACGGTGACGATGTTTTGCTGGCCCAGGCGCCCGCACAGCGCCGCGACCTCGACGGGATCGGTAAGGACTGTCATGGAGCCCTTCTATAGCATCGGAAGGGGGCGGAAACACGGGAAAGCCGCCGTGTAGGCTGCGGAAAAGCCGCGCGAGGCGAGGGTTCTTGACAAACCGGGGGCCAACGTGTGGTTTACGCGCCCTGCCGGCCGGGCCGGCCTCACTTTAGATTTCCGGACACGTTCCATGCACCGCTATCGCACGCATACCTGCGGCCAATTGCGCCGCGACAACGTCGGCGAGACCGTCCGCCTGTCGGGCTGGGTTCACAGGAAGCGCGACCACGGCAACCTGCTGTTCGTCGACCTGCGCGACCACTATGGGTTGACCCAGTGCGTGATCGAGACCGATGGCGAGCATTTCCCGGCGGTCGAGGCGGTGCGGTCGGAAAGCGTCGTGACCATCGAAGGGCCGGTCGTGGAGCGCAGCGACGAGACGGTCAACCCGGAGCTCGGCACCGGCGACATCGAGGTCCGGATCCGGGCCTTCTCGGTCATCTCCGAGGCCGAGCCCTTGCCGATGCCGGTGTTCGGCGAGGCCGACTATCCCGAGGACATCCGGCTGCGCTACCGTTTCCTCGATCTCAGGCGCGAGGTCATGCAGCGCAACATCTTGCTGCGCGCGGGCGTCGTCTCGTCGATCCGGCGGCGCATGGTTGACCAGGGTTTCACCGAGTTCCAGACACCGATCCTGACCGCGTCGAGCCCTGAGGGCGCGCGGGATTTCCTGGTGCCCAGCCGCCTGCATCCCGGACAGTTCTATGCGCTGCCCCAGGCACCCCAGCAGTTCAAGCAACTGGTCATGGCATCGGGCTTCGACCGCTATTTCCAGATCGCGCCCTGTTTCCGCGACGAGGACGCACGCGCCGACCGTTCGCCGGGCGAGTTCTACCAGCTCGACATGGAGATGAGTTTCGTCACGCAGGAGGACGTCTTCGCCGCCATCGAACCGGTGATGCATGGTGTCTTCGACGAGTTTTCCGACCGCACAATCACCGCCATGCCGTTTCCGCGCATCGCCTATGCGGATGCCATGCTTCGCTACGGATCCGATAAGCCCGACCTGCGCAACCCCATCGAGAACGCGGATGCGACCGAGATCTTTCGCGACAGCGAGTTCAAGATCTTCCGCGAGCAGATCCACAAGGGCGCGGTGGCGCGCGCGATCCCCGCGCCCGGCGCCGGCGCCCGGCCGCGCAGCTTCTTCGACAAGATGATCGGCTTTGCCCAGGAGAACGGCGCAAAGGGACTGGCTTATGTCATCTTCGAAGACGGCGCCGGCAAGGGACCGATCGCGAAGCTCTTGAGCGACGCCGAGCTGGACGGCATCCGGCAGGCAACGGGTGTCGGCGACGGTGACGCCGTGTTCTTCTCCTGCGCCCGCCGCGCCGAGGCCGAGCACATTGCCGGGCTGGTGCGCACCCGCGTCGGCGAGGAGCTGGGCCTGATCGAACAGGATGCGTTCCGGTTCTGCTGGATCGTCGATTACCCGATGTACGAGTACGACGAGCAACTGAAGAAGATCGAGTTCAGCCACAACCCGTTCTCCATGCCGCAGGGCGGGCTGGAAGCGCTCGAAACCGTCGAACCGTTGGAGATCCTGGCCTTCCAGTACGACATCGTGTGCAACGGCATCGAACTCTCCAGCGGCGCGATCCGTAACCACGAGCCCGCGACCATGGTGAAGGCTTTCGAGATCGCCGGTTACACCGCGGCCGATGTCGAGGCGCGTTTCGGTGCGCTCTACCACGCCTTTCAATACGGCTGCCCGCCCCATGGCGGTATCGCGCCGGGCATCGACCGCATCGTCATGCTGCTGGCCGACGAACCCAACATCCGCGAGGTCACGCTGTTCCCGATGAACCAGCAGGCCCAGGACCTGATGATGGGCGCGCCGTCGGAAGCTTCGATGCACCAGTTGCGCGACCTGCACATCCGCCTGGCGCCGGATGTCGACAAGAAGGCGCAGGAAGCGACACTGGCGCAGGAGTAGGAGAAGCGCCACAGTTGTCCCCGTACTCGTGGCGAACCGTTTGGCCAGGGCGTCTTCGGGAGACCTACTTTGGGTAAACAAACGAAACCGGTTCTTTGTCTGACATTCGACAATCTGGGTGAGGCGCGCGACGTCGGCCTTGGCAAGGCGGCGGTGCCTGACTTGGCGGCGCCCGGCGTGGCGACCGGCTATCCGAAGATCCTCAGCCTGCTCGCAAGGTATGATCTGCGCGCGACCTTCTTCATCGAAGGCTGGAGCGCTCTGCACTATGACGACGTCGTCGATTCGCTCCAGGCCGGCGGTCACGATATCGGTTTGCACGGATGGGTTCACGAGGTCTTCGGCGACCTCGACGAACGATCGGCCCGGCAATCCGTTTCCGATGGCCTGCAGGTCATGAAGCTGCGCGGCCTGCGGCCCGCCGGGTTTCGCGCGCCGGGCGGCAGGATCGGTCCCTACGGGCACACGATCCTGGGCCAGAACGGATTTTCCTATGACAGCAGCGTCGACACCGCATTGCCGCAGGCTATCCCGCTTGATATCGACGGATATGTCGGCGACGGACTGAAGCGATTGCCGAACGGTCTGGTCGGCATTCCATGGCAGTGGTTCATGATCGATGCCGTGCACTACTTTCTCGCCGAAAACGGCCTGCGCGATCCCCGCGACCTCGCCGATTACTGGGGCCGGGTGTTGCGCAATGTCGCGCGGGCGGGCGGCTTGGTCACCGTCATAAGCCATGCGCACGTGACCGGTGTTGATCCCGATCGCCTGGACGCTTTGGAAAGGACACTGAACCTGGCGCAGGAACTGGGTTTCGCTATTCAACCGTGCGCGTCGGCGATGCAGCGCACCGAACACCTCACGTGACGGCCGCGCACCTTCATCAAACCGCCATTGTCCAGATGACATCTCGCGTTACACTGTTGCGCCATGAAGAGCGCACTGTTGTGTCTTGCTGTTGTCTGCGCCGTCCTTGCATCGGCGCCGGTCGCGCGCGCGGAAAGCAGTATCGTCAGCTTTCCCGTGACCGATGCGAGCGGGACAACCGTGACGCTTGATGCCAAGTTGAACCTACCGGATGGTGATGGGCCGTTCCCCGCGGTCGTCATGCTGCACGGCTGCAACGGCACCGATCTCTCATGGGAATGGGAGGAGGGGTTCCTGGAGCGATGGGGTTACGTCTCGCTACGCATCGACAGTCTGGGGCCGCGCGGGATCGAAACGGTCTGCGGCAGCGCCGATGCTGCGGTGACGTCGGACGTGCGTGTCGGTGACGCGCTGGCCGGCCGTGCCTTCCTTGCCGCGCAGCCTTTTGTCGATGCCGCGCGCATCGGCGTTGTCGGCTGGTCCGATGGCGGGACGACGGCTTTGAAGTCGATCGCCGGCGACATCGTCGATCAGGTCGCGCCTAATGACATGTTCGAGGTGGCCGTCGCGTTCTATCCGCGCTGTCAGTCCGACGCGCCTGACCTGGACGCGCCGTTGCTTGTCTTGGTCGGCAGCGAAGACACGGCGACGGCGCCGGTTCTATGCGAAGCCATGAAGCAGGAGATCCGCGCCGACCATGGTTTCGACCTTGTCGTCTTCCCGGGCGCCACCCACGCGTTCGATTGGGAAGGCGCGCCCGGCACCTACCAGGGCCACCAGATGCGCTACGACCCCGATGTCACCGCCATCGCCTATATGCGCATGCGGGCGTTCCTATCGCAGCATCTGCAGTAGGGTTTGTTGAGATCCCGTGCTTGTTGGTTCCCCTGGCGCCGACATGGGGGCGGGACCCTCATCCTCCCATCGCTTCGCGCCGGGTCCCTCCCTCTCCCGCAAGCGGTAGAGGGGAAGCACGGCAAGCGCCACGCCCCCTCGCCCCCACGACAGTGGGGGAGAGGGTTGCGCAGGCTCGGGATCGTAAGATCCCTAGCCGGAGCTGGGTGAGGGGGTCGCAACGGTCATCACCAGTTACGTGTTCTTCAACAGAACCTAGACCGGCGCCGCCTTAACCGCGCGCGCGATTGACTTCCTTGGTCTTGGGTTTCTTGGGCGCCTGGACGACATGTTCGTCGCCGGGGAAGGTGCGTTCGCGCACTTCGGTCGCGTAGGCAACCACGGCCGCCTCCAGCGCGTCGCCGAGTTCGGCGTAGCGTTTGACGAAGCGCGGCTTGAAGTCGGTGAAGAGGCCCGACATGTCCTCGGTCACCAGGATCTGGCCATCGCATGTCGCCGAAGCGCCGATGCCGATGGTCGGCACGTGGACGGCGTCGGTGACATCCCGCGCGACCGAGTCCACCACCCCCTCGACGACAATGGCGAACGCGCCGGCGTCGGCAATGGCCTTGGCGTCCTTGACGATGCGACGAGCTTCGGTGTCGCTCTTGCCCTTCGTGCGGAATCCCGACCGGTCCTTGGCCCGCTGCGGCATCAGCCCGATATGGCCCATGACCGGAATGCCGCTTGCCGTGACGGCGGCGACCGTCGGCGCGAGATCGGCGCCGCCCTCCATCTTGACGGCGTCGCACCCGGTCTCGTCCATGACGCGTTTGACGTTCGCCATGGCGGTGTCGCGGTCGTCCTCATAGGTGCCGAACGGCATGTCGACGACAACCACCGCCTGGTGCGCGTGGTCGGCAACGGCGCGGCCGTGCCGTATCATGGTCTCCAGGTCGATGCCGCGCGTCGTCACCATGCCGTAGAGCACCATGGCGAGCGAGTCGCCGACCAGCATGAAGTCGACATGGCGGTCCAGGCGCTTGGCGACCGGCGCGGTATAGGCGGTCAGGCCGACAATCGGCGCGCCGCCCTTCGGCCCGAGCACCTCGTTAACCGGTAAGCGGGATTTCTGAGCAGGGCATTGGGTCATGGTCATGGTTTCCATTGCGTCGGCGCGACCGGCACGTTGTCGATCAAGCGCGTATGACCGAGCCGCACCGCACCGAGTAGACGACTCGGACGTTCGGGTTCGATGCGCAGTTCCAAAGTCTCGGCATCCCGCCAGTCAAAATAGTCCACTCTGTCGAAAACTTCACCCAGCTGGACATTCACGTTGGACAGCAGTTTGTCTGGTTCATCGTGTGTCGGCAGGCGTGCGGCGATACCGGCAAGGGTCTCGTAGAGGTGTGGTGCGATGCGGCGCTGCTTGTCGTCGAGATAGGCGTTGCGCGACGAAAGGGCGAGGCCATCGGGCTCGCGGACTGTTGGCGCCGAGACGATATGGGGTCTGAGGTTGAGGTCGCAGACCAGGCGTTTGACGACCAAGAGCTGCTGGTAGTCTTTCTCGCCAAAGACAGCCACATCGGGCTCAGACTGCGTGAAGAGTTTGGTGACGATCGTTGCGACACCGGCGAAGAAGTGTGGCCGGCTAGAAGCCTCGAGGCCCGACGCCGGACCCTCAACGTTGACCATCGTCGCAAAGCCATTGGGAAAGACCTCGTCGTGGCTCGGAGCGTAGAGAAGATCGACGTGTGACGCGGCCAGCATGGCCGCGTCAGCTTCGAGGTCTCTCGGATAAGTCGACAGATCCTCGTTTGGGGCAAACTGGCGTGGATTGAGAAAAATGCTCACGATGGTGCGGTCAGCCTGGGTTCGCGCGGTTTCGACAAGACTCACATGTCCGTCGTGTAACGCACCCATCGTCGGCACCAAGGCGATCGTGTCATCCTTCGCTCGCCATAGAGCGATTTGTTCCCTCAAGTCCGCCACGGTCGTAACCGTGCGCATGGCCGATCTCCGCCAGCACGATGATTGTGCAGTGCAGCACAAACGCTTCGCGCATGCAACATCCGGCGCTGGGCGGTTTCCCCTGGCCACAATCCCCTCTAGTCTGACCGCGGTTTTCCACAGGTGGATAAGCCGCCATGCGGTTCGACAGCACGCTCTTCTATCACGTCGGCGATCCCTACGACTGGGAGCTCTTGTTCGACGAAATGCACGAGACGACGGAACTGCTCGACGAACTCGGCTTCACGGGCGTCTGGCTCGCCGAGCATCACTTCGCCTGGGACGGCTGGTACCGGTCGGGGTCGAACGCGCTGCTGCTGGGCGCCGATCTCGCGCGCTACAGCGACCGGCTGCGGTTTGGCCAGTGCGGCAACGTCGTGCCTGACTGGCATCCGATCAGGCTGGCGGAGGATATCGCGTTCCTCGATCAGATGACCAAGGGGCGGGTCGACATTGGCATTGCGCCCGGCATCAACAGCCGTGCGTGCATGAACTTCCACCCCGCCGGCGACCGCCGCGACCGCGACCTCAACCGCGCGCTCTATGAGGAGAATGTCGAGATTCTCCTGAAGGCGCTGACCCAGCGGGCGTTCCGCCACGAAGGGCGCTTTCACACTTTCCCGGCGCCGGGCTGGAAGGAAGCCAATCCCCTGGCGCACGATCCCGACTATCACGCCGAGGACGGCGAACTCCGGCATATCGGCATCTTTCCGGGACCCTATCAGAAGCCGAGGCCGCCGGTCTGGGCGATGGCGGAGTCGGTGCCGTCCCAGGAATACTGCGCGCGGCTTGGTATCGGCACCATGTGCCAGTTCCTGTCGCTTGGACGGATCCGTGAGAACTGGACACGCTACCAGGAGGTCGCGTCGGAAACGCAGGGCAGGGCGGTCGCCTATGGCGAGGGCCTTGCGGTCATGCGCGTCGCCTATATCGCCGAAGACTATGACGAGGCGCTCGCCGCGACGGCGCCCGGGCTCGACCGCCTGGCCCAGTGGGCCAGCGGCAATCTTTACCGCATGCGCAAGGCGACGGTGTCGGAAGCGGAACTGGACGACGGCGATCTCGACCTCGGTGCGCTTGAGTTCCAGTTGAAGCACGATCTCGTCCTGATCGGCACGCCGGACACGGTCGCGCGTCAGATCGAGCGGCTGCGCGACGAGACCGGCTGCCAGCATCTGGCGCTGTTCCTCAACGTGCCCGGCCTGACATTCGATCAGGTCAAGACCAGCCTGCGGCTCTTCGCGACCCAGGTCGCTCCCCGCTTCACCAACTAGCGCATTCGCCGCTTACGCGACGTCGATGTCGATGTCGGTCCTTTACCTCCCCGCGCACCGGACTTGACCCGTGCCCATGAACACGGACGGCGCCGGGTATGCCGGGTAACGTGTCCTTGGATGCCGGATCTGCGCTTGTCCGGCATGCGAGGGGAGTGGGCAGGTTATGCCGGCCCACTCGTAAGGCCCGGAAAATAAACGTCTTTTGGTTTGATTTGGCGTTGGCCAGACGGCGTGCCAGGATTGGGTTCCTCCCTGGCGCCATGAAAAAAAGGGGCGCGCCGAAACGCGCCCCAAGTCAGGGAGGACACACCATGAGCGGTGGCCGGCGGAATCCCCCTTAGGGGCGTCGGCCACCCGTGCCTGCAACAGGACGCATGATCACGAGCATCCGCTCGTTGCGCCGCAAGTGACACACTTGAGGCACGTCCCGTTGCGGACCAGGGTCAGGTTTCCGCATTCTGAGCACGGATCACCCTCATAACCTTGCATGCGCGCGGCGCGGACCTTTTCGGCCTGGTCGCCGATTACGGCGTCGACAACCTCGACCGCCGCGACGGCGGCACCCGATGTTCCCGACACCGACACGTTGCCGTAAGTCGCTTCTGTTTCGACCATCTCGGTCTCGACAACCTCGACCTCGGAGGTCGTCACTCTGGTCTGTTCCTTCAGGCCGCCGTCGAGGACCTGCAGCCGACCGCGTGTGTAGCCGTTGCTGGTAATGCGGCGGAGCAGTTCTGCGACTTCGTTCATGCCGCTGTCTTCTTCGCCGGTGAACTCCTCGGCGGCGTCGCCGCGGCCGACCGTGTCGGGCGTCAGATCGTTCGGCTCGACATGGGCCAGATCGTCGCGCGCCAGATAGCTGATGGCGAGTTCGCGGAAGATGTAGTCCAGGATCGAGGTCGACATCTTGATCGTCTCGTTGCCTTCGACCATGCCCGACGGCTCGAACCGCGTGAAGGTGAAGGACTCGACGAACTCTTCCAGCGGCACGCCGTATTGCAGACCGATCGACACGGCGATGGCGAAGTTGTTCATCAGGCTGCGGAAGGCGGCACCTTCCTTGTGCATGTCGATGAAGATCTCGCCCAGGCTGCCGTCGGCATACTCGCCGGTCTTCAGGTACACCTTGTGGCCGCCGACAACCGCTTTCTGCGTATAGCCGCGGCGGCGGTTGTCGAGCCGCAGGCGTTGGCCGCGATCACCTTGATGCACGATCTTGGTCACGATCCGCTCGACGACGTGATGCACCTTCTCGTTCTGGTTGGCGCTTTCCATCAGGTCGTCGATATCGTCGCCAAGACTGATCGCCGACAGCGGCTGCGACAGTTTCGAGCCGTCGCGGTAGAGCGCGTTGGCCTTCAGACCCAGCCGCCACGACAGGAGATAGGCCTCCTGGCATTCCTCGACCGAGGCCGAGTTCGGCATGTTGATGGTTTTGGAGATGGCGCCGGAGATGAACGGCTGTGCTGCCGCCATCATGTTGATGTGGCTGTTGGTCGACAGGAACCGTTTACCCATCCGGCCGCACGGGTTGGCGCAGTCAAAGACCGGCAGATGTTCGTCCTTCAGGTGCGGCGCGCCTTCAAGTGTCATGGCGCCGCAGCAGTGGATGTTGGCCGCATCGATCTCGTCTTGGCTGAAGCCAATCGACTTCAAGAGATCAAAATTGGCGTCATCAAGCGCCGCCGCGTCAAGCTTCAACACGTCGGTGCAGAACTCGGCACCCAGCGTCCACTTGTTGAACACGAACTTGATATCAAACGCGTTGCCCAGCGCCGCCTCGACCGTCTCGATGATGTCCGGCGTGAACCCCTTGGCGGCAAGCGTCTCGTGGTTGATGCCGGGCGCATCTTTCAGCGAGCCATGGCCCACCGCATAGTCGGCGATCTCATCGATCTGGGTTTCGCTGTAACCCAGATGCGCGAGTGCCGTGGGCACCGTACGGTTGATGATCTTGAAGTAGCCGCCGCCTGATAGCTCCTTGAACTTCACCAGCGCGAAGTCCGGCTCGATGCCCGTGGTGTCGCAGTCCATCACCAGCCCGATGGTGCCGGTGGGGGCGATCACCGTGGTCTGCGCGTTGCGGTAGCTGTGCTTCTCGCCCAGCTCCAATGCCCGGTCCCAGGCTTC
>JANQGO010000283.1 GCA_028277285.1 Alphaproteobacteria bacterium
GCTTGTCGGGCCGGTTCAGCGTGATGACGGCGACCTTGTCGATGGACTCATAGAGAACCGGTTCATCCGACATCAAAGGGCTCCTCCAAAATGATCGCGTGATCATAGGCTGCGGCGCCAGGCTCCGCGACCCCGCGTTGTTAAGCCGCGCGCTGCGGCCGTCTTTCGTAGAGCTTCAGGAGGCCGGCGCCGGTCAGGGCGATGATCGCCAGGACAATCATCGGCAACGGAATGAACATGGCGGCCAGGAAGCCGGCGACCAGACCGGAAAGCGACTCCGCGCCGACCTGAAGGGACTGGTTGTTGCCGAGCACCTGACCTTGTTCGTCCTCGCCGACGGCCAGCGACAGGATCGACGTGCAGGTCGGCAGACAGATGGCGAGAAACAGGCCGGCGAAGAACAGCGTGAACCACAGCGCGCTCTCAGACGACGGGACGATGATGGCGATCATCGCGGCGGCGAACAGGATCGCCGACCAGAACATCAGCCCTTGCGTGGCGAAACGTTTCATCAGCCAGGCGATGGCGAACAGGTTGATGGCCATCACCGGAACCGCGACCCAGGCAATGAACTCCGCCAGCTCCGTGACGTCCATGCCGAACTCGTCGACCAGATACATGGGGTAGCTGCGGAAGAACCCGAAGATCGCCAGATAGATGCAGAAGTTGATGAGATAGAGCATGCGCAGCCGCCGGTCCGTCACGACGTTAAGCAGGTTCGTGAAGGCGTCGAACAGGCGAATGCGGTCGCCGGCTTGCGCGGTGCGTGTCTCGCCGAGGCCGAAGACCGCCCATACCGTCGTCAGGGCGAGCAATGCCAAGACCATCCAGAAGGGTGTCGCGTCGCTGAACCACGAGACCAGGCTGGGGTCGGCCAGATAGCCGCCGAACAGTGGTCCGATGATGTAGGCGAAACTGATGGTGAAGAAGACGTAGCCGAAGTACTGCCCGCGCTGCTCGGGTTCCGTCACGTCGGCGATCGCGCTCTGGCCGATCGTGACGTTGCCCTCGCACAAGCCGCCCAGCAGGCAGGCAACCATCAACAGCACGAGATTGTGGTGCTCCAGCGCCATCGCCAGCATGAAGTAGACGGCGACGGCCAGAACAAGCGATGTGAGAAGAACGGGCTTGCGCCCAAACCGGTCCGAAAGGCTGCCCAGGATCGGCGCGCTG
The DNA here is from genome assembly GCA_028277285.1 of Alphaproteobacteria bacterium. Classification (GTDB taxonomy): domain Bacteria; phylum Pseudomonadota; class Alphaproteobacteria; order SP197; family SP197; genus JANQGO01. The sequence continues at coordinate 1,174 of JANQGO010000283.1, forward strand.
ACGAACTGGCCGAACGGATAGAGCGCGAGCAGAATGCCCAGGATGATCGTGCGCGTTCCGGTCGGCGTGCCCTTGGCGATGATGCCGCCTTCGGCCTGCATGATCATCGGCGTGAAGACCGTGATCATCAGGCTGTAGCCCAAGAACCCGATGAAGACGATGACGTAGAGCGGCATGAGCCGCACGAGCGTGGTGCTCATTCAATCAGCCCGGTGAGACCAGCCATATGCGATGTTCAGCGTTGTTCGGCGGGGATGATAGTCTGCGCCACCAAAGACCGCGAGCCCACGGCGCCGCGCGATGTGGAGGAAACCCATGACCGACCTGCAACGTCTTGACGCACGGACCGCCACCCGCGACGCCATCGCCCGTGCGCTCGATGACGCCGGCTACGTGATCATCGAGAACATGATGACGCCCGACGATCTCGCGCAATTGCGCGGCGAGCTCGAACCCCACTTCGCGGCGACCAGGACGGGCGAGACGGAGTTTCTTGGCGGGCGCACCAAACGCTTCAACAACCTCTTCATGCGCGCGCCGACGACCCGGCGGATGGTGCTGCATCCGCTTCTTCTGGCAGCCGCCGATCACCTGTTGCTGCCGTGGTGCGCGCGCTATCACGTGACCTATACAGGCGTCATGCATCTAATGCCGGGCGAGAGCGCGCAGGCCCTCCACCGTGATGCTTTTTTCTATCCCTTCCGCAATCCCGGGCCTGTCACGCAGCAGGGCTCTTTGTGGGCGGTGACCGACTTCACCGCTGAAAATGGCGCGACACGGGTCGTGCCGGGCAGCCACCGCTGGGAGGAAGAGCGCCAGCCTGAGCCGGAAGAAATCATCGCCGCGGCGATGCCGGCAGGGTCGGCGCTGATCTATGCACACAACATCATTCACGGCGGCGGCGCCAACCGGACCCAGGCGCCGCGCACCGCTGTCGCGCTCAACTTTTCGCTCGGTTGGCTGCGCCAGCAGGAAAACCAGTTCCTCACCCTGCCGCCGGAGAAGGCCAAGGAGCTGCCCGAACAGCTTCAGCGCCTGATCGGCTACGACTTCGGCGCGCCGTTCATGGGCACGGTCAACGGCCAGAACCCCCATGCGCTGCTGGAAGAGTCGGGCGGCGAACCGGGGCCGCGCAACGACCCCGAACTCGACCGCGCCTATCGCGAACGCATCAACTGGCTGAAGGCAGAAGCGGTCCCGCCGCCGCCGGGTGTTTTGCCGACGGAGTGACACCGCGCTGATGCGGCTGGCTGATCGGGATGCGCCGTCCTAGACTTTCAGCCCGCAAGGAGGTGGCCCATGGCAGAGCTCAACCGATTTGACGCGGCCGCGGCATCGGTCGATGAGGTCGCGCAAGCCATCGCGGAAGACGGCTACGCGATCGTGACGGGCGCGTTGGATGCGGACGGCGTGGCCGCACTGAAGGGCGAGCTTGATCCTTTGATCGCGGCGACGCCTTGCGGGCACGAAGACTTCATGGGCAAACACACGAAGCGCTTCGGCTGCCTGATGGCGCGTTGCCCGAAGTCGCACGACATGGCGCTCGATCCGCTGGTCCTGGGCGCGGTCGAGGCGGTGCTGGGTCCCTACTGTGCGAACGTTCAGATCAACTACACCGGTGTGATGCATCTGGAGCCGGGCGAAAAGGCCCAGGTCCTGCACCGCGATGCCGGTCTCTATCCGTTTCAGAACCCGGCGCCGCCGACGATCTGCGCGACCATGTGGGCGGTGAGCGACTTCACGAGGGAGAACGGCGCGACCTGCCTTGTGCCGGGCAGTCATCTCTGGGAAGACACGCGCGAACCCAAACCGGACGAGATCGTCATGGCCGAGATGCCGGCGGGTTCGGTGCTGATCTATAACGGCAGCACCATCCATGCCGGCGGTGCCAACCGGTCGAACGGCGCGCGCACCGGGGCTGCCATCCAGTTCAGCCTGGGCTGGCTGCGCCAGGAAGAAAACCAGTACTTGGCGATGCCGATCGAGCAGGCGCGGACGCTGCCGCGGCGGCTTCAGGAGCTGATGGGCTATGACCTCGGCACGGTCAATCTGGGTTTCGTCGACCACAAGCACCCCAACGATATCCTGAACGGCACCGCTGGCGAGGGCCCGGGCGACCTTGGGCCGCAGGCGCTGATGGACAAGGACAACGCCATCCTGCGCATGAAGGTCAGCGACTACCGCGCCGTCGGGCGGCGCCGGTATTCGGTCGAGGCGGAGTAAGCGTCCGCTCTCAATGTGGCATAGGATAGGTGGTCTTTGGTGGAGAGGCTTCCATGGCGCTGAAACGTGTTGCGGCGGATACCTCGATCGACGATCTGGAGGCGATCGTCAGGCAAGACGGCTGCGTGGTGATCGAAAACCTTGCGGATGACCTCGTTGCCAAGGCCAAGTCGGGACTCGACGCCTGGATCGACGCCTCGCCGTACGGCCCCGGCAACTTCGCCGGCCAGCACGCCAAGAATGTCGAGGGCCTGGTCGGCAAGTCCGGGGCTGCCCACGCATTGATGATCCACGAGACCGTTCTGGCGCTTTGCGATCGCATCCTGCTGCCCAACTGCGTGCGATATCAGCTCAACTACACCGGCATCATGCACCTGGAGCCGGGCAATGAGGCACAGGAACTCCACCGCGATGGCGGGATCTATCCGCTTCGCCATCCCCATCCGCCGACCATTATGGCGACCATGTGGGCGGGCAGCGACTTCACGGCTGAGAACGGTGGCACGCGTTTGGTGCCGGGCAGCCACCTCTGGGAGCACGAGCGCAAGGCGCGCGATGACGAAGTCGTCTCGGCGGTCATGCCGGCGGGATCGCTTCTGGTCTATATCGGCGGCGTCATTCACGGCGGCGGCGCGAACACGGGCAACGCCAAGCGTACGGGCATCGCGATTCAATACAGCCTGGGCTGGCTGCGCCAGGAAGAGAACCTGCATCTGGCGGTGCCGCCGGATCTCGCGCGAACCCTGCCCGACCGCCTGGCACGGCTCGTCGGCTATGACTTCGGCGGGCCGTTCTTGGGTTTCGTCAACGGCGACGATCCCCACCGGCTGGTCGAGGAGACCGCCTTGGGCGAACGGTGCCACAGCCGTCCGGAACTGGACGCGGCGTCGAAAGATCTAACGCTGTTTCAGTGGGGCGATATCGAACCGGTGCCGACGCCGAAGAGCTGAACGCGGCCGCTCAGGGTCCAGCGGCTGTCACCAAAAAGGAAATGCTAACGGTTGCCGCGCGCGGCCTTGGCGGCCGCCTCCAGACCGACGGGATATTCGGCGACCTTGAAGCCGGCCGTGGCCAGGATCTCGATCAGCAGACGATCGCGCAGTTCGTCCATGCGGTCTTCGACCAAGCCCGACAGCCTGAGATCGGCGAAGCCGTGCAGGCGCGACCAGATCATGGTCGCCATGCGCTCGGCGTCGAAGCGACCGACGCTCGGCCGGTTCAGTTCGCGCTCCTCGGCGGCGCGCTGGATGATGACGGCCGGGCGGCGCAGCAGCGCCTCGTCAGCGAGCTGCATACGGCCCGCCGTCTGCTGGGTCTCGTTCAAGGCGAAGAGCGAGCGGTAGATCTCCGGACGACGGTCGGCGAAGTCCAGATAGGCGGCGCACCGACGCGCCAGGCGCGCGGCCCAGCTTCTCGCGGTCAGGCTGGGCAGGCCTTCGGCGGTCAGATCGTCCTCGACATCGCTCAGGAGATGACCGAGTTCGGCCACATGGCGACCGCGAATTTCGGCGCCGATGGCATCAACGCCGCCGGGGAAATAGCGGTAGATCGCGCCGGGGGCGCATTCCAGTTGCTTGCACAGGGTTCGCACGGTCCAGTCGGTCGAACCGGTGTCCCGGATCAACTGCTCGGCCGTGGCGACTATGCGTTCGGTTGAAAGTCCCATACGCGACACGTCCTGGTGCTCCCTCTTGGATCCGGCGGCTTGAAACCCGCCCTTTGTTTGGCAAAATTGTGGGTGAATCGTGTTCACCTTGCAAGCGGGCTCGCCTAGCGCGATGGCGATTTCGGGTAAGTGCTTGAAACTAAAGTATAAGATATGTCTACTACTTTAGAGGTACTCCAAACGTGTTGATCCACAGAGGTCTTGGGGTCACCAAACAGTCATCGAGACGATTCGTTTTGATGCTCTGTGTCCTTGTTTTGTTCATAAGTGTTAACGGTGCGGCACGGGCGGAATCGTTACTTGTTTTTGCCGCCGCCAGCATGAGCGATGCGATGCAGGACTTGGCCGAGAGCTTTGAGGCTGAGACAGGTACTGAGATAGTTCTTTCTCTGGCCGCCAGTTCTGTTCTGGCCAAGCAAATCGAACACGGCGCGCCGGCCGGCATATTTATTTCTGCCAACCCGGACTGGATGGACTATCTGGATGCCCAAGACCTGATCGTTTCCGACAGCCGGCGCGACATCGCCGCGAATCGCCTGGCGCTGATCGAGCCATCCGAGAGTACCGCCGCCGTCGATCTCGATGTTCCCGGCACGCTTGTTGCCGCGCTGGGCCCTGACGGCCGGCTGGCGGTCGGCGACCCCGCTCATGTGCCGGCCGGCGACTACGCGCGTCAGGCGCTTCAAACGCTCGGCCTCTGGGATGTGCTGGAGCCGCGCCTCGCCCGCGCCGCGAATGTCCGTGGTGCGTTGGCGCTGGTCGAGCGCGGAGAAAGCCCGTTGGGTATCGCCTACGCGACCGACACCGCGGTCAGCGACCGCGTGAAGATCGTGGCGATCTTTCCCGACTCAGGCCATGCGCCGATCCTCTACCCCGGCGCGCGGGTCGCCGCTGGGGACGGGCCGGCGGCGGAAGCGTTCCTCGCCTTCATCGGGTCACCCGCCGGCCTCGCGGTCCTCGCCGAACACGGTTTTCTGCCGCCCTGACGTTGCCGGTCAGATCGGCGTCGCCGGCGCGAGATCGTCGAGGCGCGCATCGATCGCCTCGCTGCGCGGCAGCGCCGGCATGGCGCCCGGCTCAAGACAGGTGAGGGCGCCCGCGACGCTCGCGCGGCGCAGCGCCGCCGGCAGATCGGCGCCGCCATCCAGGGTCGCCGCCAAGACACCGCAGAACGCATCCCCGGCACCCGTCGTGTCGCGCGGCGTGATGGCCGGTGCGCCGATGCGCCAGCCGCCATCGGGCGTAATCGCCACCGCGCCGTTGCCGCCCAGGGTAACGATCGTGGTGAGCCCTTGGGACGCCGCGAGCTGGCGCGCCACCTCCATCGGTTCGCCGGCAGAAAGGCCCAGGTGTTCGGCGATCTGCATGGCCTCGACCTGATTGACGATCAGGATGTCGAGCGTCTCTGGCATGATCGGGCCGGCCGGCGCGGCGTTCAGGATAACCTGCTTGCCGGCCTCGCGGGCGCGGGCCGCCAGGGTGAAAACCTCTCTCAGCGGCACCTCCATGGTCAGCAGCACGCGGCTGCAGGCGTTCAACAGGTCGTCGCTGACCGCAGCCTCGCTGACGGCGCCGTTGGCGCCATAGCAGGCGATGATCTGGTTCTCGCCGTCATCGGCCACCGCGACGACCGCCAGGCCGCTCGGCCCGTCGACCGCCTCGATGAAACGGCTGTCCACACCTTCCGCCGAGACGATCTCCAGGAGGTCGTCGCCATAGGCGTCGCGGCCGACGCAACCGACCAGGGTCACATCGCCACCGGCCCGCGCCGCGGCGACCGCCTGGTTGGCGCTCTTGCCGCCCGGCGCCGTCGTGTAACCCGGCGTCAGGACCGTCTCGCCCGGTTTCGGCAAGGCGGGCACCGGGATCAAGAGATCCATGTTGAGTGAGCCGAAGGCGAGGATCATGACGCATGCTCCGAAACAAGAACGGCGGACCTCGGTGAAGTCCGCCGCTTAACTTACGTTACCCGCAGCGCCGTTGGCACGCGGTGATAAAGGTCAGCAATCCAGCGTCGTGTCGCGCTCCCACTGGGTCAGGTGGTGGGTGTAGTGGTTCCAGTCCGCCATCTTCAGTTTGACGTAAGCGTCGATCGTCTCGTCGCCCAGGGTGCTGCGCAGCATCTTCGACTTGTCGGTCAGGCGCAGCGCGTCCAGCAGGTTCAGCGGCAGCTGCTTGACTTTTAGCTTGCGCAGTTCCTCGGCGCGCCGCGTCTGGTACATGTTGATGTCGAGGCGCTTGCCCGGGTCCGTCTTATTGGCGATGCCGTCGAGGCCCGCCGCAAGCAGCCCGGCCTGACACAGATAGGGGTTGGTCGAACCGTCCATGATGCGGAACTCGAACCGGCCGGGGTCGGGAATGCGCACCATGTGCGTGCGGTTGTTGCCGGTGTAGCTGATCGTGTTGGGCGCCCATGTCGCGCCCGAGGTGGTGACCGGCGCGTTGATGCGTTTGTAGCTGTTCACCGTCGGATTGAAGATCGAGCACAGCTGATCGGCATGGGCCAGAACGCCGCCGAGGAAGTTGTAGCCAAGCGCGGAGATGCCGAGCTCGCCGCGTTGCGCGTGGAACAGGTTCTTCTTGCCCGCCTTGTCCCACAGGCTGGCATGGGTGTGGCAGCCGTTGCCGGTCAGATGCACGAAGGGCTTCGGCATGAAGGTCGCGCGCAGGCCGTGTTTCTCGGCGATCGACTTCACCATGAACTTGAAGAAGACATGGCGGTCGGCAGTGACCATGACGTCATCATAGTCCCAGTTCATTTCGAACTGGCCGTTGGCGTCCTCGTGGTCGTTCTGATAGGGCCCCCAGCCCAGTTCCAGCATGGCGTCACAGATCTCGCTGACGACGTCATAGCGGCGCATCAGCGCCTGCTGGTCGTAGCAGGGCTTGGCCATGGTGTCGGCGGGATCGGAGATGTCGGAGCCGTCGGCGCTGATCAGATGGTACTCGCACTCGACGCCGGTCTTGAGCCGGTAGCCTTTCTTGGCCGCCGCATCGATCTGGCGCTGCAACACGTTGCGCGGGCCGTGCTCGACCGACTTGCCGTCCATTTGGATGTTCGCGGCCAGCCAACCGACTTCCGGTTTCCAGGGCAGCTGGATCAGGCTTGACGTATCGGGCACGGCGAACATGTCGCTGTCGGCCGGCGACATATCCAGGTTCGTCGCGAAGCCGGCGAACCCGGCGCCGTCGGCGACCATGCCGTCAATCGCGGCGGCGGGCACCAGCTTGGACCGAGAAACGCCGAACAGATCGGTAAAGCTGATCAGGAAGTATTTGATGCCCTTTGATCGTGCGACCTGGGAAAGTTTTTTCTGTGCTGCGATTCTCTGCGCGGCCGATGCCATGATTGCCCCCCTCATGAAAAGCGATGTTTGTTGTGGTCGAAATCTAGCGCGTGGCGGCGGTCGTCCGCCAGTGTCAGGTGCGCCCGGGTATCCAGTTTGTGCCGGCTAGCGGAATGCCCGCCATGGCGGCGGCTTCCACGGTCAGCGCGACCATGTCCTGCGGCTCCAAGTTGTTGACGTGGTTTTTGCCGCAGGCCCGCGCGAGCGTCTGAATCTCCATCACCATGGTCGTCAGATAGTTCTTCAGCCAGCGCGCGCCCTGTTCCGGCACCAGGCGCTTTTCGAGCTCCGGATCCTGGGTCGTCACGCCGACCGGGCAGCGCCCGGTATGGCAGTGGTGGCAAAAGCCGGGCTGGGTGCCAAGCGCGTGGTAATCGTCGCGGTGGATCGGCTTGTTGCAGCCCAGCGCCATCAACGCGGCCATGCCGATGGAAACCGCATCGGCGCCCATCGCCAGTGCCTTCGCCGCGTCGGCGCCGGTCCGGATGCCGCCGGAGACGATCAGCTGCACCTTGCGGTGCATGTCCAGTTCCTGGAGCGCTTCGACGGCGGCGCGCACGGCGGGCAAGGTCGGAATGCCGACATGCTCGATGAAGACATCCTGGGTCGCCGCGGTGCCGCCCTGCATGCCGTCGAGCACGATGGCGTCGGCGCCGGCCTTGACGCATAGCGCGATGTCATAGGTTACGCGGGTCGCGCCGATCTTGATGTAGATCGGTTTTTCCCAATCGGTGATCTCGCGGATCTCCTGGATCTTGATGGCCAGATCGTCCGGCCCGGTCCAGTCGGGATGGCGTGACGCACTGCGCTGGTCGATGCCCTGCGGCAGGGTCCGCATGGCCGCGACACGCTCGTTGATCTTCTGGCCCAGCAGCATGCCGCCGCCGCCCGGTTTGGCGCCCTGGCCGACGACGACTTCGATCGCATCGGCCTTGCGAAGATCATCGGGGTTCATGCCATAGCGCGACGGCAGCAGTTGATAGACAAGCGTCTTCGACGAGCCGCGTTCTTCCTGCGTCATGCCGCCGTCGCCGGTCGTCGTCGACGTGCCCATGGCGGTGGCCGCCGTCCCCAGCGCCTCCTTGGCGTGGGCGCCCAGCGCACCGAAGCTCATGCCGGCGATGGTGACCGGGATCTTCAGCTCGATCGGTTTCTTGGCGAACCGTGTGCCGATGGTGACATTGGTGGCGCAGGCCTCGCGGTAGCCTTCAAGCGGATAGCGGCTGACCGAGGCGCCCAGGAACACCAGGTCGTCGAAGGTCGGCAGCTTGCGTTTCGCGCCGCTGCCGCGGATCGAATAGAGCCCCTGGTCGGCCTGACGCTGGATCTCGGCGATGACCTCGGGCGGAAAGGTGGCGGAGGGTATCTGTTGGCGCGGATCGACGGACATGGACGTGGCCTCTCCCTAATACGCGTCGGCGTGGTCGACGTTGAAGTGATAGAGCTTGCGGGCCGAGCCATAGCGGCGGAAATCCGCTGGGTCCGCATCGATGCCGGCCTGGTCCAGCAATTCTTTCAACTGGGCGCGATGCTCGTCGGTCATCTCTTTTTCGATGCAGTCCGCGCCCAGGCTCGCGACCTTGCCTTTGACGAAGATGCGCGCCTCATAGAGGGAGTCGCCGAGGTTCTCGCCGACATCGCCGCACACGACGAGATTGCCGGCCTGGCCCATGAAGGCGCCGAAATGACCGATCGATCCGGCGACGACGATGTCGATGCCTTTCATCGAAATGCCGCAACGGTGCCCGGCATCGCCCTCGATGACAAGAAGCCCGCCGTGGCCTGTGGCGCCCGCGGCTTGGCTGGCATTGCCGGTGACGCGCACGGTCCCGGACATCATGTTCTCGGCGATGCCCCAGCCGGTGTGGCCGTTGACCGTGACGTTCGCCGTCTTGTTCATGCCCGCGCAGTAATACCCGACATGGCCATTGATCGTGACGTCCAGTTCTCCATCCAAACCCACGGCGATCGCGTGCGCGCCGTCCGGGTTGTCGATGGTCCAGCTGGTGTCGTTGGTGTCGGCCGGCAGCGCGTGGAGCGCATGGTTCAGGTCGCGGACGCTCGAGGTTGCGAGATCGACCCCGCTCATGCCTGGCCCTCCAGGCTCCAGGTGTAGAGCGTCGCCGGCGCGGGCTCCCAGATCGAGGCGTCCTTGACGCCGGGCAGGTGCGCGATCGAGCGGAACTCCGAGGCCATGGCGACCCAGTCATCGGTCTCGGCCAACACGGCGGGTTTGCAGCTGATGGGATCGCGCAACACGGCGAAGCCGTCGCGGGTGCCCAGGCAGAACGTGTAGAAGCCGTCGAGATCCTTGAGCCCGGCTTCAAGCGCTTCATCCAGCGTCGCGCCCTCGCCCATGCGGAAGGCGAAGTAGCGCGCGGCGACCTCGGTGTCGTTGTCGGTCTCGAACTCCATGCCGTGGCGTTCCAGCCACGAACGCAGCCGGTTGGGGCTGGCGAGCGAACCGTTGTGGACCAGACAGATGTCGGACGCCGCGGTGAAGGGATGACTGTGCTCGGTCGTCACCGCGCTTTCGGTTGCCATGCGTGTGTGGCCGATACCGTGGGTGCCGGTCATCTGGCGCACGCCGAACTTGTCGGCGACATCGGCCGGCAGGCCCATGTCCTTATAGACCTCCATGGTGCGGCCATAACCCATGATGTGCACCTCCGGGTGCGCCTCCTTCAGCCAGGCGCGCGCCGCCGCCTCGTCGCCGCCGAAGAGCGTGACGACGGCGTGGTTGTTCTTGATCGTGACGTCGGTCTCGGCTTCCAGGGCCTCGGCCAGGTCGCCGCCAAGCTCCCGCCAGGCGTAATCCATGTCGGGGTGGAACAAGGTCAGCTTCGCCGAATCGTCCTCGCGGCCGTGGTGATAGACCGCGATACCCGCGCTATCGGGGCCGCGCTCGGTCATGCCGATCAGCATGGTGGTCAGGTGGTCACCCAGCTCCGGCGACAGCTCGGGGTTCTTGATGAATAGCCCAACAATTCCGCACATAACGGGGGGTCTCCGGCTGAACATGTGGTGTTGCCGGAACGTAGGGATTTTGACTCAGGAAATCAATGGGGGTTAATTCAGTTTCTTCACAGGAAACAGTGGGTTATCCCTGTTTTGGACCTCTAGACCGGCTTTTCGCCCTCCACGATGATGCGGCGCATGACGCGGCGCTGGCCGGGGTAGTCGTTATGGGCGTAATGCATGGCGCAGCGGTTATCCCACATGGTCAGCGTGCCTGCCTGCCAGTGAACCCGGCAGGTGAACTCCGGCAAGATGGCGTGGGCCCACAGGTACCGCAGCAGCGGCAGGCTCTCCTCCTGGGTCATGCCGGCAAAACGCGCGGCATAGGAGTCGCAGACATAGAGCGCCTTGCGCCCGGTATCGGGATGGGTGCGGGCGACCGGATGCTCGAACTCATCGTCGTGTCTGGCGTTACCGCCGATGCCGGTGGGCGTCGACGTCTGGGCCTTGAACGCGGTCTGGCCAACCGCCGAGTCCGTGCCATACGAGAGCGCGGTCGAGTGCATCGCCGTCATCGGCTCGAGCAGACGGCGCATGCCGTCCGACAGGGTCTCCCAGGCGAGATACTGGTTGGCGAACGAGGTATCGCCGCCGGTCTCGGGCGCCACCGCGCAATAGGTCATGGTGATCTTGGGCGGCCGATCGAAGTTGGGCGAGTCCGAGTGCCAGGAGCCGCCGAAGTTGAAGACATCGTCGGGTTCTGAGATCAGCTCCGTCACCTCCGGATGCTCAGCCATGGTCTTGGCGAACGGATAATCCATCAGTGGACCGAACCGCCTGGCGAAGGCGACCTGTGCCGCCGGCTCCAGGTCCTGATCGGGAAAGGTCAGAACCAGATGATCGACCAGCGCACGCTCGATCTCGGCGAAACCGGCCTCGTCCAGGTCGCTTAGGTCGACGCCCTCGACCCGCGCGCCCAAGGCACCGGAAAGTGGCGTCACGGCGATCTGATCGTAATGTCCGGGGTGTTGCTGCGGGGCGTGCAGCGCGGCGCGCTGCATCTCATAGGTCTGCTGGTAACCGGGCATGGCGGGTCTCCCGAAAACCTCGTCCGCGAATGCTGATCCGGCAAGGCCGGCTTGTCATGCGGATTCGTTCGCAACGATCTTGACAAAAGTTGAACAGTTGTCCAGGTTTTTGTGTGTTGACTGATCGGGAGGTCCCGCCATGACCGTTGATGCCGCGACGCTGATCCGCCGCGATCTCTATCCCCTGGACGAACCGGGTAACCCAAAGTGCGGCGATATTGCCGCGCGCGCGAAGGTGGATCTCGACCGCGACCAGGTCTGCGTGTTCGAGGATTTCATTACCGAAGAGGCGCGCCTTCAGATGATCGCCGATGTCATGGCGATCTTGCCCGAGGCCTATCCCAACCGGTCGCACCGGACGTGTTTCTTGAACCAGCAGCCGGATCCGGCGCTGCCGGACGACCACCCGAAGAACATCTTCTTCGACGCCAGCTACCGCATGATGGCTTACGACCTGTTCGATCCGGCAAGCGCGCTGCCCGCCTTCTATGGCTGGGCGCCGCTGCGCGACTTCGTCGCCCGGGTGCTGGGCGAGGACCGGCTCTATCTCAATGCCGATCCCTATCAGCCGGCCAATGTCCTGTGTTACGGCGATGGCGATCGCTCGACCTGGCATTTTGACCGGGGCAACGAGTTCACCGTGACCCTGATGCTGCAGGAGCCGAAAGCCGGCGGCATCTTCGAGATCGCGCCGGAGATCCTGGCGCGCCAGGACGACGCCAGCGCCGACATGGCGCCGCTGGCGGCCGTCCTGAACGGCGACAAGACCAACGTCATCTCGGTGCCGCGCGCGCCGGGCTCGCTCGTCATCTTCCGCGGCGACCGCTCGGTCCACCGCGTCTCGCCGATCGAGGGCGACCGCCTGCGGCTGATGGCCGTGCTGGTCTACGAGAAGGAGCCGGGCGTTATGGGCCGGCCCGAGGTGAACGCCACCGTCTACGGTCCCCGCGTGGCCCAGGGCGCCGCCTAGAGCAGATCCCGTCAAGACGGGTGGATCCGCTCTGACCTGTCGACGCCGCCGCGCCGGTCTGACACAGTGTCTGCCAGTTTCGAGGCAGGCTTGCGGGAGACATGGCGTGAGACGGTCGCTCTTCAGGTTCGGCCCGACAGTTTTGGTGGCTCTGGCCGTGTCCCTTGCCGCCACGGCCTGCGACGCCGATTCCGGCGACGCCGCCTATCTGGGCACCTGGGACCCCGTCATGCTGACGCCCCAGGGCGAGGTCTCCGTCATCCCGAATGGCGGCATCAGCTTCCGCGAGGACCAGGTCTGTTTCGTCCGCTTCAGCGAGGAATGTTACGACGCGAGCTATGCACAGCACGGCGACACCATTGCCGTCGAGATGAATGCTGATCCCACCTACTACCTGCTCCATACACCTTTCGACGGCTACCTCGTCGTGAGCGAAATGAGCGACCGGCCGATCCTCTATGTCCGTCGTGAGGAGTAGGTGGGAATTCATGCCGCCGCAGCGGCGAGAAACTCGACCTAGGGATTGATGCCGTTACGGACGTTGTGCAATACAACCTGCGCGCGCACTGCAGAGGAGGACACACAGGATGAAACATTCGGTCGTTTCAGCGGCGTTCGCGGCCTTGTTGGCCCTGGTAACAGCCGTGCATCCCACTGTCGCTGCCGCGGACACCGCAGGAACGCTCGGCGTTCAGGGGCTGACGGAAGAAGAGGCGGCGGCGGTTCAACAGGTCGTTCAAACTCAAACCGATGACCTCATGAAAGGCGACTTCGAGGCCTACGCATCCTACTGGGCCGATGACGCCGTTTTGATGCCGATGGACCATCCGCGGATAAACGGGCAGCAAGACATCGTCACGTTTGTCAGGCAGAAGTTCAAAGACGGAACGGTTGTGGATTACAGCGATTGGGACGTTGTCGGACGCGACGACCTGGCGGTCGTGTCGAACAACGCGACCATCACGTTGGCGTCCAAGCCGGACAGTCCCGAACAGATCGACCAGATCATCGTCCTTCGCCGGCACGACGACGGTCGTTGGCTGGTGCAGGCCGCCATTTGGGACTTTGACGTTCTCGATTAGACGATCACCGAGAGGTAACGGATCGGCAGGTCGTGCAGGATCCCCGGTCCGTGCGGCGCGTGGAGGCGGTCGCGCCGGTCTGACGCAGTCTCCGCCGGTTTCGAACAAGGCTTGCCGGAGACATGGTCTGAGGCGGACGACTGAATCCTGGCACCGCGTGCGCGCGTCGGATCAGACGGCTAGAGGCCGACGGACAGGCCGCCGGCGATGGGCAGCGCCACGCCGGTAACGTAAGACGCCTCCGGTCCGGCGAGATAACAGATGGTCTCGGCGACCTCATCCGGCGTACCGGCGCGGCCCAGCGCGACGGCTTCATAACGCCCTGCCATCACCGCATCGACGGGGGCCGCGGTCTCGCGCGCCAGGCGCTCGTTCGCCTCTTTGTGCATGTCCGTCATGATGTAGCCGGGGCAGACTGCGTTGCAGCGAATGCCGGCTTCGCCGAACTCCGCGGCGATGGTTTTGGTCAAGCCGATAATGCCGTGTTTCATGGCGGTGTACGCACCGAAGCCAGCTTCGGCCCCCAGGCTGCCGGTCGATCCCACGTTGACGATGACACCGCCGCCGGCCGCCTGGAACGCTGGGATCACGGCCTGGCAGAACATCGCGGGTCCCAGAAGGTTGACCTGAAAGCTCACGGTCCAATCCGCCGGCGATGCATCGAGAAACGGTCCTGAACCGACGGTCGTGCCGGCGTTGTTGACCAGAATGCCGAGCTTCCCGGGTATGTCTCTCGCGAGGGCGACGCAGCGATGGATAGGCGCGGGTTTGGTGACGTCGACCTCCAGGGCGACGGACGATACGCCCAAACTCGTGATCGCCGCCGCGAGATCGTCCAGCAGGTCGAGCTTGCTGCGCGTTGTCTGGCCGACGACCAGATCGCCGGCGACATCGGTAACGACAACCGATGCGCCGCGTTCCGCGAGAAGCAGGGCCGTCGCCCTGCCGATGCCGTCGGGTGCGGCGGCCCCGGTTACGATCGCCGTGGTGCCGGAAAGCGGCAGGCCGTCGCCGCGCATTAGGACGGCCCCGATGATCGTGGTGCGATGTTGCCGGGGTCGATGGACGCCGCAATCGGTTCGGCGTCGGGCCAATTGCTGCGGACGATGTCCTTTTGCCACGACCCCATGGCGATCGGCGGACGGCAATAGCCTCCGACGCAATCGACTACCGGTTCGACGACGGTGTCGAAACGCGGCGTTGCAAAGTAGGGAAACGCATAGCGTTCCTTGCCCGACCGATTGACGACCTCATGGGGCGTCGAGACAAAGCGGCCGCCGCTCCAGTGTTCCATCACGTCGCCGATATTGATCACGAAGGTGCCGTCGTCGGCGACGGCCTCGTGCCATTGGCGATCGCGGTCGCGCACCATCAAACCGCCGACCGGATCGGGATAGATAATCGTGAAGGCCGACGAGTCCTTGTGCGGGTGAATGCCGGAGCCTTCTTTGTCGGGTGCCGTCGCCGGGTAATGGAGAAGGGTCATGTTGGTCAGGGGTTGTCGGAAGAACGGTAGGAAGAATGGTTCGTCGAGCCCCAGGGCCAACGCCATGGCGCGAAGCAGGATGTCGGCCAGCCGGTCGACCTGGTGCCAATAGGCAAGAACGACCGGTCGCATTCCCTTGATGGTCGGGGGCCACACGTTGGGGCCGTAGAGCGGATAGGCCGCGCAGATGGGATCGTCGGCGGCGGTCTCCACATGCAGCTTGAACCCTTCGTAACGATCGGGCGTTCGGCCGGCGGCGTTGGGCGTGAAGAAACTCATCGGAATGTAGCCGCGGTAGGTCTCCGGCCTGACCCGAAAGCGACGTTTCACGGCGTCAGGTTGGGCAAACGTCTCAACGACCGTCCGGCGCATCGCCTCGATGACCGCGGGATCGACGCCATGACCCCGGACACACAGGAACCCTATATCCGTGCAGGCCGCACCGACGGCATCGATGATCGCCGAGCGGCCGCGCTGGTCGTCCGCGTCGAAGCGGGATAGGTCGATCGTCGAAAGCATGATCATCACCGCGGTCAGGAGGTCTTCGGTTCCGCATAGCTTGGCGCGTCAAGCGCCCCGATGATTGCCGGATAAAGACAATTAGTTTAAGTAATCTGCCATAGTGGGGGTGAGAATCGGGTGATGTCGGCAACGGTGATGTCATCGCGGGCCGTGCGCGTGGCCGTCGCGCTCGTTCCCGAGCATTCGCAGATGGTCCAGGTGCTGCTCTGTGAACTCTTGAGAATTGCCGGGCTGACAGGCGGTGTCGTGTTCGAGACCCAAACCTGCTCGTCGGACGGCCGCCCCGTACCGGCTAGCAACGGACGCATCATCGGTGTCGACGCGGCCCTGGGCGAGATCGTCCGGCCCGATGCTGTCATCGTCTGTGCGTCCTACCATCCCTACGATCACCTCGACCGTGGCTTGATCGCCAAGCTCCGAGAGTTCGAACGCCACGGCGCGCTGATCGGCGGTCTCGACACCGGCACGCTGGTCCTGGCCGAGGCCGGCCTGCTCGATGGGCGACGTGCCACCCTGCATTGGGACGAGATCGCGCTTGCGCGCAAGCAGTATCCCGGCGTCGTCTTTACCGGGGCGCTCGTCGAGCAGGCGCCGCGGCGCCTGACCGGTTGCGGATCGCTCGGCACCATCGACTTCGCCTCGGCGCTGATCGCGGTCTTGGCCGGACAGGCTGTCGCCGACGCCGTGATGGATCTGACCATTCACGGCCGCAACGAGTCCAAGCTGGCGATGGCCAACCCGGCGTTGGCGGCGGCCGTGACGTTGATGTCGGAGAACATCGACGCACCGCTGTCGGTGAGCGACATCGCGCGTCAGGTCAACCTCTCGACCCGACAGCTGACCCGGATTTTCGAGCGCGAGTTCGGAAGGGGACCGGGCCGCTTCTACCAGGACATGCGCCTCGACCATGCACGCGATCTGGTTCTCAGGACGCGTTTTTCGCTGTCCGACATCGCACTGTCGACAGGCTTCGCGTCGGCCTCCTGGTTCAGCCGCGCGTTCAGGGCGCGCTTCTCGCAGTCGCCCAGTCAAGCACGGTCGACCGGGCATTCGATCCCGGCGTTCACGCACGCAACCAAACGCGGCAACAGATAGCGGCGTTAGGTCAGCTCCGGCGACGGCCTCGGCGGCGTCCGTTCACGCCCCTTCGCGCGAGTAGACGATTACCGAGAGGAAACGGATCGGCAGGTCGTGCAGGCTCTCCGGTCCGTGCGGCGCGTCGGCATCGAAGAACAGGCTGTCGCCGGGTTCCATGGCGAAGGTCTGGCCGCCGTGGTGATAGTCCATGCGGCCTTCCACCAGGAACAGGAACTCCTGGCCGTCGTGCTGGAACAGCGGGAACACCTCGGAGTGGTGGCTGAGCGTGATCATGTAGGGCTCGACCGCTACGGCCTTGTTCACCGAGTGGCCGAGCAGCGCATACTGGTGGCCAGCGCGCGTCCCGCGGCGCTCGATCTTCAGGCCGTCGCCGGCTTTGACAAAGGTCGCGTCGTGCTGTTCGTCGAAGCGTTGGAACAACGCCGTGAACGGCACGTTCAGCGCGCGCGACAGCGACTTGAGCGTCGTCAGCGACGGCGACGTCAGACCGTTCTCGATCTTCGACAACATGCCGGTGCTCAAGCCCGCGAGCGACGCCAGCTCGTTGACCGTCATGCCCAGCTTCTTGCGGAGCGAGCGCACCTGATGGCCGATCGCGGCCTCCAGATTGCGTTCGTCGGGCAGGGACCCGTGGGGATCCTGGATGAGTTCGTTCGTTACCTTGTTCATGACCATCTCCGGCGGCGCAGGACGAGTGTGGCTTCCCCGACTTTCCTACGCGGAAATTGGCCATTGGATCAATTGAGGCGAAATTTGTGATCGGTTTTGCCTCAATGCCGCGCGATCACGCGGTTTGGGCAAGGCCCCGCAAGGCTGTCAGGCCGACGGGCCGGCCGTCGAATTCGGCCATGGCGTCGGTCAGACATTCCCACATGTAAACAGCCGAGGCCGAGTCGGCGACCATCAACAGGCTGTAGGTGGCGCCGAGATCGCGGCGGACCAGGATCGCATTCATGCGCGCGACGCTGGTCTGGGCGATGGCGCCGTCGACAAAACGATGCGGCCGCAAATCGATCCCGCACATCTTCGCCATCATCTCCGGAATGTGGCGGCCGGTCAGTGCCAGGCAGAAGTTGGTGTCGGCGCGGGGCACCGGAAAACAGACGGCATCGGGCATCGACCAGACACCGGCCAACCGTTCGATGGTGTCGCTGGTGCCGTCGAGACCGGCCAGAAACAGCAGCTCACCGGCGGAAAGGCGGCAGGCGAGCGAACCGTCGGCCTGGACCGTCGCGGTGTTCGGCTCGCCCAGGCTGACGCCCTGGGCCATCGCCCAGTTCGCCATATCCCAGCCCTTGTAGCCGGCGCGCGGCAGGGCGGTCAGGTCGGCGATGCCCAGACTGGCGGCGGCGCCCGCCTCGCCCTCGTCGCCGAAGGCCATCGGGCAGGCGAACCCGTTGATCTCTTCGTACTGGGCGCCGAGCTTGTCGAGCACGCGATAGAGATTGGAGCGGCGGACCAGGTCGGTCGGTTTGAGCGCGGCATCGGCCATGACCTAGAGCTCCTGGCGCTGGTTGTCGGGATCGTAAAACGGCAGCGGCACGACCGTGCAGTCGACCATGCGTCCGCCGTCGACACGGACCTGGAACCCGCTGCCCGGTTCGGCCTTGGCCAGCGGCACATAGGCGAGCCCTATCGGTTTCTCCAGGCTGGGCGACCAGCTGCACGACGTCACGCGCCCGGCGATGTCGCCGTCCTGAATGACCAGGTGGCATTCCTTGGGCAGCGGCGCGGTGTGATCGGGGATCTCGAAGCCGACCAGCTTGCGGTCGAGGTGCTTGCGCTGGATGTCGATCGAACGTTTGCCGACATAGAACGGGCGTTTCTTGGCCAGCACCCATTCCATGTCCGCTTCCAAGGGATTGGTCAGACCGTCTGTGTCCTGGCTGACGATGATGTGGCCCTTCTCCAGACGCAGCAGCCGCTGGCATTCGACGCCGAACGGTTTGATGCCGTGCTCGGCGCCCGCCTCCATCAAGGCGTCCCACAGGGCCTCGCCGGAATGGGCGGGGGCATGGATTTCATAGCCCAACTCGCCGACGAAACCGACGCGCAACAGGCGCACGGGGATGCCGGCGGCCACGGTCTGGCGCACGCCCATATAGGGGAACCCTTCGGCCGAAAGGTCCTCCTCGGTCAGTTTCTGCAGGACGTCGCGCGACTTGGGCCCGGCGATGTTGACGCCGCAGAAGGCGCCCGTGACGTTGGTGACGTCGACCTTCAACCGCCACTGGGCGTTCCAGAACAGCATCTCGCGGTAGACGCCGTCGACGCCGGAGGTGGTCGCGGTGACATAGAAGTGGTTGTCGTCGAAACGGCAAGCGACACCGTCATCGGTGATGACGCCGGTCATGTCGGTCATCAGCAGATAGCGCGCCCGGCCAAGCTGTTGTTTCTTGTAGGCCCAGGTATACATGCGCTCCAGCATCTCCGCGGCGTCGGGGCCGCGGATCTCCAGACCGCCAAGCGTCGAGACATCGATCAGGCCGACATTCTCGCGCACGTTCTTGGCTTCGGCGCGGATCGCCGCCTCGCGATCGCTGCCGGCATTGTAGACCTCCGGCCGGTACCAAAGACCGGCCAGCATCATCTTGGCGCCGGCTTCGCCGTGGCGGTGGTGCATGGCGGTCAGCCGCGCGGGCTCGAAGCTGCGGCCGGCGAGCACGCCGATCTTCTCTGCCGTATAGGGCGGCCGCTGGGTCGTCATGCCGGCTTCGTTGACGCTGACCTCGTTGGCTTTCGCATTCAGCCGGATGGCGTTGAGCCAGGAATGGCGGCCCTGGCTGGGGCCCATGCCGCAGGTCGAGAAGCGCTTCATCAGTTCGATATGCGCGTAGCCCTCGGCGACGGCGTTGTTGAGATCGTGCACCTGCAGGTCCTCGTCGAAGTCGACGAAGTCCTTGCCCTTGGGATGCTCGAAGATTGGCCAGACGTGGTTCTGACCGGTCTCGCCGCGATCGTTGCGGACCGTCGGGCGCGTGCCGCCGACGAAACCGGCGTCCTGCACCGCCGCCCAACCGGCGGCGCGGCCTTCGTCGATGACGGTCTCCAGCAGGAAGCACGAATTGACCGAACCGGCCGCGTGCATGGTCGCCGGCAGTTCGGTGACGTGGAACATCGCGGTCTTGTCGTCATAGGGCGTCTTGCCGCCGGCATGCCAGATCAGGTTGGCGGCCGGCTGCCAGCCGATCGAGGTGATGATGGTGTCGCAGTCGAAGAAGTCCCGCCGTTCGGCCACCGTGCCCTGACCGGTGATGCGCGCGACACGCGCCGCCTCGATGCCGTTCAGGTGCGGCTTGGCCTCGGCTTCATAGACGGTCGCGCCGCCGATGATCGGCACGCCGTGATCGGCAACGGCGCCCGCCAGCTCGGACTCGTTACGGGTTTCGTTGAGGTCGGCGATACAGGCGACCTCGACACCGGCATCGATCAGGTCGAGCGCGGTGGCGTAGCCGTCGTTGTTGGCGGTGGCGATCACCGCGCGCTCGCCGGGCTTGACGCCGTAACGGTTCAACAGGCGCTGCGCGGCCGAGCCGTACATGACGCCGGGCAGATCGTTGTTGCGGAAGACCAGCGGCTGCTCGTAGCTGCCGGTCGCCACGACCACCGCCTTGGCGCGCAACTTGTAAAGCCGGTTGCCCTGCATGACGGGAATGAAGTTGTCGGTGTACCAGCCGTTGGCGGTGGCGCCTTCCAGCACGCGAATGTTGGTCTGGCTGCGCACCGCATCGATCAGCTCGTCGCGTTGCCGGGCGGCGAGCTCGCCCTCGGCATCGAAGCGCGCATAGGTCAGTGCGCCGCCAAGCTGCGGGTTCTCTTCGATCAGGATGACCTCGACCTCGCTGTTGGCGCGCGCGGCTTCAAGTGCGGCGGCAAGGCCAGCCGGGCCGCCACCGACAACGCAGACATCGCAGAAAAGATACTGCTTATCGTAATAGCCGTGCGGCGTTTCCAGGTTCACTTTGCCCAGGCCCGCCATGCGGCGGATCAGCTTTTCCCAGTACTTCCAACTGCCTTTGGGTTTGTAGAACGCCTTGTAATAGAAGCCGACGGGCATGAACTTACCCATCTTGTCGAGCATCTGGGCGCGGTCGTTGTCCAGGCTGCCGAAGACGTTCTGCGGCGTCACCGCCATGCCGGTCTTGATCGGCGCGATGTCGGCGTTGACGTTCGGCTCGTCGCCGACCTGGACCAGGCCGTTGGCGTCGTGGCCTGCGGCCGACAGCGTCGCGCGCGGGCGGTGATACTTGAACGAACGCGAGATCGTCTTGACGCCGTTGGCATAGAGCGCCGAGGTGATGGTGTCGCCCTCGAAGCCCATGTAGCGCTTGCCGTCGAAGCTGAAGTCGATGCGGTCGTCGCGGTTGAGGAAATGGCCCTTCGGCGCGTCGAGACGGTTATGGCTCATGACGTCTCTCCCGGCGCCTCGGCAGGTGGCGGCGCGCTGAAGTCGACACGGTCTTTGTAGATGTCGCTGGCCGGATAGGTCTTCAGGATGTCATCGGTGCGCGTGTCCCGCTCGGCGATGAACCAGTACGCGGTCGGCGTGTGGTACCACCACTCGCGCACGATGCCGGCCGTGTTGTTTTCCAGATAGACGTAGTCGATCCAGGTGTCTTCGTCGCAGTCCGGCGCAGGCAGGTCTTCCACTT
>JANQGO010000284.1 GCA_028277285.1 Alphaproteobacteria bacterium
TCTTCTTCCTTCGCGCGGCGCTCTTCTTCTTCCTTGGCGCGCTTTTCCGATTCCTCGCGCTCGATGGCCGCCTGCTTCTCTTCCTCGGCGCGCAAGTCCGAGGAAGAAGCCCGTAAACGTGCCGAGGAAGAAGCGGTCCGGCGCGCCGAGGAAGAGAAGCAGGCGGCCATCGAGCGCGAGGAATCGGAAAAGCGCGCCAAGGAAGAAGAAGAGCGCCGCGCGAAGGAAGAAGAATCGCGTGTGAAGGCCGAAGAGCAGGCGGCGCGTCTGTTGGAAGAAGAGGCGCCGGCCGAGGAAGCCGCGGCGGCGCCACAAAGCGCGCCCCGTGGCCGTACCGAATCCGAGACGCAAGAGACCGAACGCAAGAGCGCCAAGGACCGGCGCTCACGCCTGGCCCCGCGCTCACGCAACGAGCCGCGGCGTCGCGGCGGCAAGCTGACCGTCTCCGAAGCGCTCGGTGCCGAGGACGAGGAAGGCCGCGCCCGCAGCCTGGCCGCGGCGCGGCGCGCCCGCGAAAAGCTGCGCCAGCAGCAGATGGGCCAGAAGCAGGGCGGCGGCAGCAAAAAGGTCGTGCGCGAGGTCGTCATCCCCGAAGCCATCACAGTTCAGGAACTGTCGAACCGCATGGCCGTGCGCGGTGGCGACGTGGTCAAGAAGCTGATGGACATGGGCCAGATGGTTACGATCAACCAGGCGATCGACGCCGACACCGCGGAGCTGTTGGTCGAGGAGTTCGGCCACAAGGTGAAGCGTGTCGCCGCCGCCGACGTCGAGGTCGGCCTGAAGCGCGACGAGGATCCCGATGAGGCGAAGCAGCCCCGTCCGCCCGTGGTCACCGTCATGGGTCACGTCGACCACGGCAAGACGTCGCTCTTGGACGCGCTGCGCAAGACCGACGTGGTGTCGGGCGAGGCCGGCGGCATCACCCAGCACATCGGCGCCTATCAGGTAACGCTCGCCGGCGGCGACAAGATCACGTTCCTGGATACGCCGGGCCACGCCGCGTTCACCGCCATGCGCGCGCGCGGCGCCAGCGTGACCGATATCGTCATTCTGGTGGTCGCCGCCGATGACGGCGTCATGCCCCAGACCAAGGAAGCGATCGACCACGCCAAGGCGGCCGAGGTGCCGATCATCATCGCCATCAACAAATGCGATCTGCCCGGTGCCGACCCGGACCGCGTGCGCCAGGACCTGCTGCAGCACGATCTGGTCGTCGAGAAGATGGGCGGTGACGTGCTGGACGTGGAGGTCTCCGCGCTCAAGGGCGATGGTCTCGATAAGCTTGAAGAAGCGATCCTGCTGCAGGCCGAGGTCATGGAACTGGCCGCCAACCCGGACCGCAGCGCCGAGGGCATCGTGGTCGAAGCGAAGCTGGAGAAAGGCCGCGGCGCCGTCACCACCGTGCTGGTTCAGCGCGGCACGCTCCATGTCGGCGACATCATGGTCGTCGGCAAGGAATGGGGCCGTGTGCGCGCCCTGATCGACGATCGCGGCAAGAACGTGAAGACCGCTGGCCCGTCGTTCCCGGTCGAAGCGCTTGGCCTGAGCGGCACGCCCGATGCGGGCAGCGAGTTCCAGGTCGTCGAGAACGAAAAGCGCGCGCGCGAGGTCTCGACCTATCGCGAAGAGCAGGAGCGTGACGACAAGATCACCGCCGTCGGTCGCGCCTCTCTGGAGCAGATGTTCGCCAACATCGCCGCGGGCGAGTTGAAGGAACTGCCGCTGGTCATCAAGACCGACGTGCAGGGATCGGCCGAGGCGATCACCGCCAGCCTGGACCAGTTCGCGACCGACGAGGTCGCGGCCAAGGTTCTGTTGAGCGCCGTCGGCGGCATCACCGAAAGCGACGTGACGCTCGCCAAGGCATCGAACGCCATCGTCATCGGTTTCGGCGTGCGCGCCAACAGCCAGGCCCGCACCCTTGCCGAGCGCGAAGGCGTCGAGCTGCGCTATTACAACATCATCTACGAACTGCTGGACGATGTCCGCGACATGCTCTCCGGCCTTCTGGCGCCGCACAGCGAGGAAAAGGTGCTGGGCGCGGTCCAGGTGCTGGAGACCTTCGACATCTCGAAGATCGGCCGTATTGCCGGTTGCCGCGTGCTCGACGGTGTCGTACGCCGCAACGCGCGTGTCCGGGTGCTGCGCGACGGCGTGCCGCTGTTCGACGGCGCGATCAAGAACCTCAAGCACCACAAGGACGAGGTGCGCGAGATCAAGGCCGGCCAGGAATGCGGCATTCAGCTCGACGGTTTCCACGATGTGGAGGTCGGCGACGAAATCGAAGCCTATGAGCTTCAGGAGGTAGCACGCACGCTTGCCAGCTAGGCGGGCGTGCCGCGACGGGCGCAAGCCCCAAAAACGTGAGTCATGACCAAACAGACACGACCTGAGGCGGGCCAGCGTCAGCTGCGCGTCGGCGAGGAAATTCGCCACGTCTTGGCCGAAATCATCGCCCGCGGCGAACTGCGCGACCCCGCGCTTTCCGGCCGGGCGATCACGGTGACCGAGGTACGCATGAGCCGCGACCTGCGCTATGCCACCGTTTTTGTGCTGCCCCTGGGCGGCGAGGAGACCGACGAGGTGATCGCTGGTCTCGACCGCGCAAAGCCGTTCCTCAGAGCCCAGGTCGGCCGGCAGGTGCGCCTGCGGTTCACCCCGGATCTCAACTTCCAGGCCGATCGCGGCTATGAATATGCAGCGCGCATCGATCAGCTTCTCAAAGACAGCGATGGGTCTTAGCCCGCACTTTTCAATCTCGCGATGCTGTGCGCCGGGTCAACGAGGCGACAGAGTAGGAGATCGGCGCTGGGCGATGTGGAGCATCGGCCAAGCTGTTCGACGCCCGCTGTCGCCTCGTTCACCCGGCCCGAAGGGTCGCGCCGTGGCGGCGATATGGGGGCGAAAGCTGCTCAGCCGTATGACAACATACGCCTCGCGCAGCTTTCGCCCCCATCTCACTCACCACAACGCGACGCACAGCGTCGGGAGATTGAAAAATGCGGGCTAGGCGTAAGGGCAAGGATATCGACGGCTGGGTGGTGCTGGATAAGCCACTCGGCCTGTCGTCGACCCAGGCGACGGCGCGGGTGCGCGGCGTGTTGGGCGCGCGCAAGGCCGGTCATGGCGGCACGCTTGATCCGATGGCAACCGGTATCCTGCCGGTGGCGCTGGGCGAGGCGACCAAGACGGTGGCCTGGTGCCAGGACGGCAAGAAGAGCTACCGCTTCACCCTGCGCTGGGGCGAAGACCGCGATACCGACGACAGCGAGGGCGCGATAACCGCCACATCGGACGTGCGTCCCGATGCCGGCCAGATCGCCGCTTCAATCAAGCAGTTCGAGGGCCAGATCCACCAGCTGCCGCCGCGCTATTCGGCGCTCAAGGTGGACGGCAGACGCGCCTATGACCTCGCCCGGGCCGGCAAGGTGCCGTCGCTCAGGCCCCGGCGGGTGTTGATCGAGCGGCTGGACCTGATCGAGGTCCCGGATGCCGATCACGCGGTTTTTGAGCTGGATTGCGGCAAAGGCACCTATGTTCGCGCTTTGGCCCGCGATTTGGCGGCGGTATTGGGCACCTGCGGCCATGTCGCGGCCCTGCGCCGCACCCGGGTCGGGCCGTTTGGTCTGGACCACGCGATTTCGCTGGAAACCCTGGAGCAGTTTGGGCATAGTCCCGCGCTCTCGGGGCACCTGTTGCCGGTCGAGGCGGCGCTGGACGACATCCCGGCGCTGACTTTGAGCGAAACCGCCGCGACCCGCCTTACCTGTGGGCAGGCGATCCAGGTACCCGGAGAGAAAAGCGGTACGGTCCGGGCCACGGCGTCCGGTCGCCTGGTAGCAATTGCCGAGGTGGCCGACGGGGCGGTTCGGCCGTTGCGCGTATTTAATCTCGACAAGAAACGGAGCCACGATGTCGATCACGGCAGAACGTAAGACCGAGCTGGTCAAGGAATTTGGCCGCGCGGACGGTGACACAGGCTCACCGGAGGTCCAGGTCGCGATCCTGACGGAACGGATCACCAACCTGACCGATCACTTCAAGACCCATAAGAAGGACAAGCACTCAAGGCGTGGCCTGCTGATGTTGGTCAGCCGCCGCCGCCGCTTGCTCGACTATTTGCGCCGCGTTGACGATGAACGCTATGCGGCGCTTATCAAGAGTCTTGGCATCAGACGCTGACGATGATTGGGGGACGCTTGAAGCGTCCCCTTGTCGTTTTGTCTGAGACCAAGGCCGATCCCGAAAGGGCCGGTCTCCCGGTCATCGCGCGGCGTAACGACGCCGTAAGCGAGGCCGAAACCGAGACCGACCGACCGTGCCCGATGGTCCGAAACCACGGCACGGCGGGGCCATGGTCCGCATGGGGCGGATCCTGGCCATGCCACTGAAAGCAGAAGGAAGGAACGAGGAATAATGTTTACCACCCACAGGAAAGAAATCATGTGGGGCGGTCGTAAGCTGGTTTTGGAGACCGGCAAGATCGCCCGCCAGGCCGATGGCGCCGTCATGGCGACATATGGCGAGACGACGGTGCTGTGCACCGCGGTGGCCCAGAAGGAGCCGCGCGAAGGCATCGATTTCTTTCCGCTTACCGTGAATTACCAGGAAAAAGCCTTTGCCGCGGGCAAGATCCCCGGCGGCTTTTTCAAGCGCGAAGGCCGTCCGGCTGAGAAGGAAACGCTTGCCTCGCGCATCATCGACCGGTCGATCCGGCCGCTGTTCGCCGATGGATTTCGTAACGAGACCCAGGTCATCACGACGGTCCTGAGCCACGATCTGGAGAACGATCCCGACATCGTCGCCCTGGTTGGCGCCTCGGCCGCGCTGACCATCTCCGGTATTCCGTTTCTGGGTCCGATCGGCGGTGCGCGCGTCGGCTATATCGACGGCGACTACGTCTTGAACCCGACCCTGGAACAGGTCGGCGAAAGCCGCCTGGATCTGGTCGTCGCCGGCCGTGCCGACGCGGTCATGATGGTCGAGTCCGAAGCCGACGAGCTCAGCGAAGACGTCATGCTGGGCGCGGTCATGTTCGCCCATCGCGAGTTCCAGCCGGTGATCCAGGCGATCATCGAGCTGGCCGAAGACTGCGCGAAGGAACCCTGGGACCTGCCCGAAGCGCCCGACCACAGCGCGCTCGAGGACCGGGTCCGCGAATTGTGCGGCACCGCGCTTTCCGAGGCCTTCGACGAGCCCGACAAGTTGGCACGCCAGGACAAGGTCGCGGCGGCCAAGCAGATCGCCAAGGACGCGCTGGCCGACGACGAAGACGTCGACCCCAACGATCTGAAGGCGATTTTGAAGTCGCTGGAGAAGAAGACTCTGCGCGACAAGACGCTCTCCACCGGCAAGCGCGTCGACGGCCGCGACACCAAGACGGTTCGCCCAATCGTGGCGGAGGTCGGCGTGTTGAACCGCTCCCACGGTTCAGCGCTCTTCACCCGCGGCGAGACCCAGGCGCTGGTGACGGCGACGCTGGGCACCGGCCAGGACGAGCAGATCATGGACGCGCTTGAGGGCGAGTACCGCGAGCACTTCATGCTGCATTACAATTTCCCGCCCTATAGCGTCGGTGAGGCTTCGTTTCTGCGGTCGCCCGGCCGCCGCGAGATCGGCCACGGCAAGCTCGCCTGGCGTGCGGTGCATCCGCTGCTGCCGGACAAGGAGGAGTTCCCCTACACGATCCGCGTGGTCAGCGAGATCACCGAATCCAACGGTTCGTCGTCGATGGCGTCCGTCTGCGGTTCGTCGCTTGCCATGATGGACGCGGGCGTGCCGCTGCGCCGTCCGTGCGCCGGCATCGCCATGGGCCTGATCAAGGAAGAGGACCAGTTCGCGGTGCTCTCCGACATCCTGGGTGACGAGGACCATCTGGGCGACATGGACTTCAAGGTCGCCGGCACCGAGGAAGGCGTGACCAGCCTGCAGATGGACATCAAGATCACCGGCATCACCGAGGACATCATGCACGCCGCGCTCAATCAGGCGCGGGACGGGCGCATGCATATCCTGGACGAGATGGCCAAGGCGATCAGTTCCAGCCGCGAGGGTGTCAGCCAGTTCGCGCCGCGCATCACCACCATCAAGGTGCCGACCGACAAGATCCGCGAGGTCATTGGCTCGGGCGGCAAGGTGATCCGCGAGATCTGCGAGACCACCGGCACCAAGATCGACATCGAGGACGACGGCACGATCAAGATCGCCGCGACCGATCCCAAGGCCTCGGAAGCGGCCGAGAAGTGGATCAAGGATATCGTCGCCGAACCCGAGGTCGGCATGATCTATGACGGCAAGGTCGTCAAGGTCGTCGACTTCGGCGCCTTCGTGAACTTCATCGGCAAGCGCGACGGTCTGGTCCACATCTCGGAACTGACCAACGAGCGCGTCGCCAAGGTGAATGACGTCATCAACGAAGGCGACGAAGTCAAGGTCAAGGTCCTGGGCATCGACGACCGCGGCAAGGTGAAGCTTTCCATGCGTGTGGTCGATCAGGCCACGGGCGCGGACATCACCGACGAGGTCGGCGAACGCCGCCCGCGCCGCGAACGCGACGATAAAGAAAAGGAAAGCGTCGCTGCGGAAGGCTGAAACCCCGAACCGGAGTTCCGGACGCCCCACATCACCGCGATGTGGGGCGCATTCGGGCGTTTAAGTTGTTGAAGCACGGCACCTTTCACGGAACGCCCCGATGCCTCACTTTGCCATGTTGGTCTGGCGCTTGGGTGCCCGCGTCATTACATTGTTGCGGCGGCAACGAAGGTCGGCGCCGTGATTTGGATGTGACCCCGGGGGCCGGAGACGACAACGCGTGAAATCGCTGAACGCAGTAACGATCTCGGGTCGTGAGGTTTTGCCGCTGGTCGAAGGCGGCAAGGGCATTTCGATTTCGAATGGCGAAAGCTCCGGCGCCTGGGCGGCGACCGGCGGCGTTGGCACGTTCTCCGGCGTCAACGCGGACTCCTTCGACGACGACGGCCACTACATCGAACAGACCTATCACGGCAAGAACCGGCGCGAGCGCCACGAGGAACTGGTCGACTACGCGGTCGCCGGCGGCGTCCACCAGGCCCGTGTGGCCCACGAGCTTGCCGGCGGCGAAGGCGCCATCCACATGAACGTGCTGTGGGAAATGGCGGCCTGCGAACGGATCCTGCACGGCGTTCTGGAAAGAGCCAAAGGCCTGATCCAGGGCGTCACCTGCGGTGCCGGCATGCCGTACCGCATGGCGCAGATCTGCGCCAATTACAGCGTCTACTATTATCCCATCGTGTCGTCCGCGCGGGCGTTTCAGATCCTGTGGAAACGCGCCTATCACAAGTTCCCCGAATGGCTGGGCGGCGTGGTTTATGAGGACCCGTGGCGCGCCGGCGGCCATAACGGCCTCTCCAATGTCGAGGATCCGGAAAAGCCCGAGGACCCTTACCCGCGCGTTGTCGACCTGAGAAAGGCCATGCGCAACCACGGCCTCGACAAGACGCCGATCTTCATGGCCGGCGGCGTGTGGCGGGTCGACGAGTGGGAGGGCTGGCTGGACAACCCGGAAGTCGGTCCAATTGCCTTTCAGTTCGGCACCCGGCCGTTGCTGACGGTCGAAAGCCCGATCTCCGACGCATGGAAGCAGCGCCTGCTGACCCTTCATGAGGGCGATATCTACCTCAACCGTTTTTCGCCTACCGGGTTCTATTCCTCGGCGGTCGAGAACAGCTTCCTGCGCGAGCTCAAGGACCGCAACAGCCGCCAGGTCGCCTATACGACCGAGCCGGTCGGCGATCACACCGAGGCTTTTCCGTTCGGGCCCAGAAAACGGCCGATCTACCTCACCGAACACGATCTGGCCCACGTCAACGGCTGGATCGCGCAGGGTTTCGACGAGCCGATGAAGACGCCGGATTCAACCCTGGTGTTCGTCACGGAAGAAAAGGCCGGGCAAATCCGCACCGATCAGATCGAGTGCATGGGATGCCTCTCCCAGTGCCGGTTCTCCAATTGGAAGTGCGACGACGAAGGCACCACCGGCAAGAAGCCGGACCCCCGCAGCTACTGCATTCAAAAGACGCTGCAGACCATCAGCCACTCCGATGATATCGAGACCCAGCTCATGTTCGCCGGCCACAACGCGTTCCGCTTCGCCAGCGATCCCTGGTACTCGAACGGCTTCGTACCGACCGTCGGCGAGTTGATGGAACGGCTGAAAACCGGCCAATAGACCGAAAAACTGTGCGGAATCGCACAGAATCAGCACGAAAACGGGTTGAGCGAGTGTCAGCGGTCACGATCGCGTTGTTTTCTATAGTAATTCCAAAGAACGATCTTATATTTGCCCCATGTCTGCACATCTGACCCTTCATGATCTGGACCAGCGCCTGCGCGGCGCGGGTCTGCGTCCGACCCGCCAGCGACGTGACCTCGCTGGCCTGCTTTATGGCGACGGTGACCGGCACGTGACCGCCGAGGTGCTCCATCGCGAAGCCGTGGAGGCGGGCGTCAAGGTGTCGCTTGCGACCGTCTACAACACGCTGCATCAGTTCACGGAAGCCGGCCTGTTGCGCCAGGTTGTCGTTGATGCCCAGCGTTCGTACTTCGACACCAATACCGGCCACCACCACCACTTCTACAACACGGCCGATCAGGAACTGATCGATATCCCCGGCGATCACGTCGCCGTGGGCTCGTTGCCGACGCCGCCCGACGGCATGGCGATCGAGCAGGTCGACGTCGTCGTAAGGATTTCGCCCAACGACGACCGATAAATCTCTCCCGGCGGCGAAAAAACCCGCCGGGCCGTCTTGACATT
Organism: Alphaproteobacteria bacterium; assembly: GCA_028277285.1. Taxonomy (GTDB): domain Bacteria; phylum Pseudomonadota; class Alphaproteobacteria; order SP197; family SP197; genus JANQGO01. The sequence continues at coordinate 8,801 of JANQGO010000284.1, forward strand.
ACTTTAGAGCAATTCTAAGTGATCGGAAGGACCCAGCGTGTCTGGGCCCATGCTCCGTATTCAATCAGACGGCCTAGAGGGAGATCGACCATGTCGCTTGCCGGTACCAAGACCGAACAGAATCTGAAAGACGCGTTTGCTGGCGAAAGCCAGGCCAACCGCCGCTATCTCTATTTCGCACAAAAGGCCGATGTCGAAGGTTACAACGACGTCGCCGCGGTGTTCCGGTCGACCGCCGAGGGCGAGACCGGTCACGCCCATGGCCACCTGGAATTCCTCGAGGAAGTCGGTGACCCCGCGACGGGCGAGCCGATCGGTGCCACGGACCTGAACCTGAAAGCCGCGATCGCCGGCGAAACCCACGAGTACACGGACATGTACCCGGGCATGGCGCGCGCCGCCCGCGACGAAGGTTTCGATGAGATTGCCGACTGGTTCGAGACGCTCGCCAAGGCCGAGAAGTCCCACGCCGGCCGTTTTCAGAAGGCGCTCGACACCCTCGACGGCTAAGTGGCCGTGATTGTCTGACGGCGCGGGGCGGTCCATTAGGCCGCCCCGGCCTCGGACCGCCAATCTCGTTCAGACCACTCGCGATCCCCGCATCGGGGAAGGGACCTTCAGATGGCTCAGGAAGGCGGTCTTGGCGCGCCCATGCGCCACGTCATCGACTGGCAGAACCCGGACTTCACCGATCCCGACAAGATCGATGCGGAGCTCAGGCGCGTCTTCGACATCTGTCACGGCTGCCGGCGCTGCTTCAACCTCTGCGACTCTTTCCCGCGCCTGTTCGATCTGATCGATGAGTCGGAATCCGGCGAGCTCGATACGGTCGACAGCAAGGATTTTGCGCCGGTCATCGAGGCCTGCACGCTGTGCGACATGTGCTTCATGACCAAGTGCCCCTATGTGCCGCCGCACGAGTTCGATCTGGACTTTCCGCACCTGATGCTGCGGGCACGCGTCGCCGAGTTTCAGCGCGGCGAGACCGGTTTCTGGGACAAGAAGCTGGCCGACACCGACGGCAACGGCAAGCTGGCGACCAAGGTGGCGGGCCTCGCCAACTGGGGGTCGCGCCGTGGCAACGGGCTGACCCGGCCGATCCTGGAAAAGGTCTGCAACATCCACCGCGACGCCGCCCTGCCGGAGTACGCCCACGGCACGCTTGAACGCGAGTCCAAGTCCGAAGACCTGGTGATCAACACCGATGCGCCCGCCTTCGGTGAGAAGGCGGTGATCTACGCGACGTGTTTTTCCAATTACAACACGCCGGAAATCGGTGAATCCGTGCGCCGCATCCTCGCTCATAACGGTGTCGAGACCGAGGTTCTCTATCCCGTCTGCTGCGGCATGCCGCAGATGGAGCAGGGCGATCTGGCGGAGGTCACAAAACGCGCCAAAACCGTCGCGGCGGCCATGAAGCCGCATATCGCGGCGGGCAAGAAGGTGATCGCGCTGGTGCCGAGTTGCGCGCTGATGATGAAATTCGAATGGCCGTTGATCGTGCCCCACGATCCGGATGTCCAGGCGCTTGCCGAGGCGACCTGCGACGCCAGCGAATACATCGTCGATATCGCCAAGACCCATGGTCTGGCCGGCGACCTCCAGGCGCTTGACGGTCCGATCACGCTCCACATCGCCTGTCACGCGCGGGCCCAGAACATGGGCGCCAAGGCCGCCGAGATGCTGCGCCTGATCCCCGATACCGAGGTCAAGGTGATCGAACGGTGCTCCGGCCATGGCGGCACCTGGGGCATCAAGAAGCAGAACTTCGAGATCGGCATGAAGATCGGCAAGCCGGTCATCCGCGACGCCAACAAGAACGACCCCGACGGCACCGGCTGGATCGCGTCTGAATGTCCGCTTGCCTCGCTCCACTTGCAGCAGGGCGTCGAAGAGTGGGGCGGGCGCACGACACCGGCGCCGCGCCAATGCCATCCGGTCGAACTGATGGCCAAGGCCTGCGGCGTCTAGATCGAGATAAGAGGATTACCATGAGTGCAGCGCACGAAATCACCCGCGACGACATCCTGGCGAGCGACGATTACGCCCGCGACCGGCGCGACTACCGCAAGAAGTTCCGCGAGATCAAACAGCACCGGCGCGTCGACGTCGGCCCGTTCGTCTCGTTCTATTTCGAAAGCCGCGAGACCATGTGGCACCAGATCCACGAGATGCTGCATATCGAAAAGGGCGGCGAGGAGCAGATCGCCGACGAGTTGGACGCCTATAACCCGCTGGTTCCCGGCGGCCGCAACCTGACCTGTACCATGATGATCGAGATCGAGGATCCGGTGCGCCGCGACGCCCAGCTGAAGCGGCTTGGCTGGATCGACGAGAAGACCTTCATGGTTGTCGGCGATCACCGCATCGCCGCCCAGCCCTTGCAGGACACCGAGCGCAACACGCCGGACGGCAAGACGTCATCGGTGCATTTCCTGAGCTTCCCGTTCAGCGACGAGGACGTCGCTCTGTTCCGGGACCCCGCGACCAAGGTGACGCTGGACATCGACCACGAGAACTACAGCCACGCCGCGACGCTCGGCCCCGACACCCGCGCCGCGCTCGCCGCCGACTTCAGCTAGGCCGGCAATGCCGGCCGTATCCCGGCCAAGCGCAGCGCCGAGCCGGGATCCAGGAACACGGAACCTGACGCGGCGGGAAGGATGGTGCCCACCCC
>JANQGO010000349.1 GCA_028277285.1 Alphaproteobacteria bacterium
CCAAGTGGGTGAATCTGCTCTAACTATTTGATGTAGAGCGGATTCACGCGTCCATATGGAACCGTAAACCGGTTCCATATGGACGCGATCCGCTCTAGCGTCGCCGCCATGGCGACATTCACCATCAAGCCCGCGGCCGCGACCTTTTCCGCGACAATCGAAGGTTTGGACGTTCGCGACCTGGACGGTGAAAGCGAGGCGGCCGTCATGCAGGCGATGGATACGTACCGCGTGCTCGTCTTTCGCAATCAGGACCTGACACCGGACGATCAGAAGCGGTTTTCCGAGCGCTTCGGCCCTCTGGTTCGCGTGCCCTATGTCAAACCGCTGGACGACCATCCGGAGGTCATCGCGGTTCTGAAAGAGGCCGACGAGGTCAACGTCTCGACCTTCGGCAGCTGGTGGCATTCGGACTTCAGCTATCTCGAAGAGCCGCCGACGTACTCCATCTTGCATGCGCGCGAGCTGCCGCCGGTCGGCGGCGACACGCTGTTCGCCGATATGATCGGTGCCTGCGAAGCGCTCTCTCCCGGCCTGCGCGCGACACTTGATGGGCTCAAGGTCATGCATAGCGGCCACATCTACGGCGCCAAGCTTGCCGATACCGGCGAACAAGGTCGTATGCGGAGTGTCGAGGTGGCGACCGGCGACCCGGACGCCGATGTCGAGCGTGCCCATCCGATGCTGCGCTACCACAGACCCACCGGACGCCATGCGTTGTTTGCCAACCCCACCTATACGACCCGCTTCGCCGGCATGACACCGGACGAGAGCAAAGGCCTGCTGGACTATCTCTACACCCACGCGACGCAGCCGCGGCTTACGTGGCGCCAGGTCTGGCAGCCCGGGGACCTCCTGATGTGGGACAACCGCGCGGTCCTGCATCTGGCGGTCAACGACTATGACGGCTACCGCCGGCTGCTGCATCGCACGACGGCGGGATCGGAGATCCCCATCGGCACACCTGACCAACAAGGGACGGCATGAGCACACGACATCTTCTTGATCCGGAGTTACTCGCGCTGGTCGACGGTTTTCCCGACCTGTCGTTCGGACCGGACAAGATCCTGGAAACGCGGGCGCTGTTGAACGAGGCGATGGCGAAACAGGCGCCGCTGCCTGATGGCGTTACGCGTGAGGAACGATGGGTCCCGGGCTTGGACGGCGAACCGGATGTGCGGTGCCTGGTCTACCGGCACGACGCGACAACGGACGGCGCGCCCGCTTACCTGCACATGCATGGCGGCGGCTATGTCTCGGGCTCGCCGGACGGTGTCGAACCGCGCAATGCGCGGATCGCGGCCGAATGCGGCTGCCTCGTCGTCTCTGTCGACTACCGCTTGGCGCCCGAACACCCCTTTCCGGCGGCGCGCGACGACACCTATGCGGTCCTGGCCTGGCTCAACAACGACGCCGCCGCGCTGCGTATCGACCCCGCGCGCATCGGCATCGGCGGCGAAAGCGCCGGCGGCGGCCTGGCGGCCTGCCTTGCATTGACGGCGCGCGACCGGGGCGACTTCCCGATCGCGCTCCAGGTGCTGGTCAACGCCATGCTGGACGAGCGAAGCGGTGGCCCGGAGGTCCCCGGTGATCCCTTGCTCGGCGAGTTCGTCTGGCGGCGTCAGGACAACCAGCACGCCTGGAAGGCGTATCTTGGGGATGCTCCCGCCGCGGCACCGGCCGTGCCGGCACGGGCCGGCGACCTCACCGGTCTGCCGCCGACTTGGCTCTCGACCGCCGCGCTCGACCTCTTTCTCGACGAAGACATCACATACGCGCGCCGCCTGCTGGCCGCCGGGGTGAAAACCGAAATGCGTGTTTACCCCGCCGCCTGCCACAGCTATTCGCTGGCCCGCGAGTCCGCGATCGCCAAGCGCTTCGAGAACGACTACCTCGATGCGATCAGACGCGGGCTTGGTACGGCCTGACATGAACGAGCTGCGCCAAAGCCTGGCCGGTCAGATCGATCATGACGGCGACGACCTCGTGGGTTTCTTGAGCGACTTCGTGCGCGCCAGGAGTCCAAACCCGCCCGGCGATACGCGCGAAGCCGCCGCCGTGTTGACCCGGTTCCTCGACGCCGCCGGTATCGACTTTGAGATCATCGCGCCGCAGGCCGAGATGCCGAACATCGTCGCCAGTTTCGAGGGCGGCGCGGGACCCGGTCCGCATCTGGTGTTGAACGGTCATATCGACGTCTTCCCGGTCGAGGACGCGAGCGTGTGGGCGCGCGATCCCTGGTCCGGCGACATCGATGACGGCCGCGTGTGGGGCCGCGGCGTCATCGACATGAAGTGCGGCACCGCCGCCATCACGCGGACCTTCGCCTACCTGCACGACGTCGCCGACCGCCTGAAGGGCCGGCTGACCCTGACCTGTGTCTCCGATGAGGAGACCGTCGGGCCGTGGGGCGCACGCTGGCTGGTCGAGAACCGTCGCGATGCCGTGCTGGGCGATTGCCTGCTGTCGGCCGAGGCGACGGGACCGCACGCCATCTACTTCGCCGAACGCGGTGTCTTCTGGCTGACCATCACCATCAAGACGCCGGGCGGCCATGGCGCCTACGGCCACACGACGCCCAGCGCCAGCCGCGTCGGCGCCGACCTGATCCGCGACCTCGCCGAGATCGAGACGATCGAAGGCAAGCTCTCCGACAACGTCGCGGCGATCCTGGGTCGCGCCCAGACCAGCATCGACGTCAGCCACGGCGCGGGCGCGTCGGAGATCCTGAACAAGGTGACGGTGAACGTCGCCCAGGTGAATGCCGGCATCAAAAACAACATGATCCCCGCGCGCTGCGAGATCGTTCTCGACGTGCGTCTGCCGATCGGCCTGACCAAGGCCGACGTCATGCCGGCGATCGAGGCGATCGTCGCGCGTTACCCGGAAGCCAGCATCGACCATGGCGAGGTGCTGGATCCCAACTGGTGCGATCCCGATCATCCGCTGGTTCAAATCCTGCAAACCAACGCCCAGGCGCTGACCGGCATCCGCCCGGATCCCATCGTCTGTCTGGGCATGACCGACGCGCGCCTGTGGCGCTATGGCGGCATCCCCGCCTTCACCTATGGCTCGACGACGGAAGGCACGGCGGGCATCGACGAGAACGTCACCATCGACGACTACCTGCACGTGGTGAAGGCGCACACCTTGTCGGCCTTCGACTACCTGACCTTGTGACAGCAGCCCCCTCACCCAGCTACGGCTAGGACGCTCGCGCGTCCAAGCCTCCACATTCCTCTCCCCCACTGACGCAGGGGCGAGGGAGCATGGCAGCCGACATTCTCCCCCTCGCCCGCTTGCGGGAGAGGGAGGGGCCCGGCGCGAAGCGCTGTGAGGGTGAGGGTCCGAGGCCGACCGGCTGTTCAACGACACATTGACAAAAGCCAAAAATTTGAGGTCATAGTCCTGTCGCGCTTCACCCAAAAAAGGATTCGCGACATGACAACGATACAGTCCACCAACCCCCTGCACAGTGCGGCGACCGACCCCGGCACTCATGCGGCGCTGCTGGCCGAACTGCCCGGCGATCCCAAGAGCCTGCCGGAAATCGTTTCCGGCTTCGTCCTGCACCCGTGGCTGGCCGGCCAGCGCGACGTCACCATGACGGCCGAACACGATACCGACCGGCAAAGCCGCACGATGACGGTATTGCTCGACCGCCTGCTCGCGCGCGACGACCGGCCGTTGACCGAACGCCGCTCGGCAAAGGACCGTTTCTTCGGCACCTGCCGCGACTACGCGCTGGTCACGTGTTCGATCCTGCGCGAACACGGCGACAACGCGCGCATCCGCTGTGGCTTCGCCGACTACTTCACGCCGGATTTTCTGGAGGACCATTGGGTCGCGGAGGTTTGGTCCGCTGAAGGCTGGCGGCTGATCGATGCCGAGCTCGACACGGTGACCGCCGCGGAAATGGGCACGACATTTCCGGCCGACGATGTGCCGCGCGACCGGTTCATGACCGCGCCGCAGGCTTGGCGCGACGTCCGCTCCGGCAAGCTCGATCCCGATGTCATGGGCGTGTCGTTCATCGGCACATCCGGATTGTGGTTCGCGGCCGCCAGCGTATGCCGCGACCTCGCCTCGCTGTACGGCGTCGAACTCTTGCCTTGGGACTATTGGAACGAACCGGAGCAGCTGATGCTCGATGAAACCTTTCTGAACGACCATCTCAACGATATCGACCACCTGGCCGAGGCGATGACCGCGGCCACGGCGAGGGAATCCATGCCGGCCAAGTTGGATCTGTGGCCGGGCTGGCTTAGCTGGCCGACGTCGATCTCAAGCTATGCCGGCGGCGATCGCGTGCGGATCGACCTGAATACCTGACGGGTCAGCCGCCGATTTGGTCGCCCTCGGCGGCCCACCAGTTTGACCAGGCGTCGTGGTCCTTGCCGAACGTCTGGCCGGTGATCTCCCTGAGCGACCAGGACGAAAACCAGCGGACGTCGTCGGAGGGGTCCTTCAAACCGTCGATCAGCGCCTCGATCGCGTTTCGGTCACCCAGCCGCCCCAACGACCACGCGGCCTCGCGCCGGACCCGCT
>JANQGO010000371.1 GCA_028277285.1 Alphaproteobacteria bacterium
CCAAGTGGGTGAATCTGCTCTAACTATTTGATGTAGAGCGGATTCACGCGTCCATATGGAACCGTAAACCGGTTCCATATGGACGCGATCCGCTCTAGCCCCACGGCCCGGCGGCGCCGGCCATCGCACGCAGGCGCGCGACGCGCTCGGCGGTGCGCGGGTGGGTGCTGAACAGGCTGTCGACGCTGTGCGCGTGCAGCGGGTTGACGATGAACATGTGGGCGGTCGCCGGGTTGTCCTCGGCCTCGCGGTTGTCGATGCGCGAGCCGCGCTCGAGTTTCTCGAGCGCCGAGGCGAGCCACAGGGGATGGCCGCAGATCTCCGCGCCGACCTTGTCGGCCTCGTATTCGCGGGTCCGGCTGATCGCCATCTGCACCAGGCCGGCGGCCATGGGCGCCAGGATCATCATCAACAGCACGCCGACGATGCCGAGCGGATTGTTGCGGTTGCCGCCGAAGAACATGGCAAAGGAGGCGAGCATGGTCAGCGCGCCGGCGATGGTCGCCGTGATCGTCATGATGAGGGTGTCACGGTTCTTTACGTGGGCCAGCTCATGCGCCATGACACCGGCGATCTCCTCCGACGTCATGGCCTTCAAGAGCCCCGTCGTGGCCGCGACCGCCGCGTTCTCCGGGTTGCGCCCGGTAGCAAAGGCGTTGGGCTGGGGTGTGTCGATGACATAGACCTTGGGCATCGGCAGTTCGGCGCGCTGGGCCAGCTGTTCGACGATGCCGTAGAACTCCGGCGCGTTCTGTCGGTTGACCTCGCGCGCCTTGTACATCCTGAGCACCATGGAACCGGAGTTCCACCAGGCGAACAGGTTCATGCCGCAGGCCGCCACCAGCGCGATAAGCATGCCGGCCTCCCCGGCAAGCAGGAAACCGGCGCCGATGAAGAGCGCGGTCATCGCCGCCATCAGCATGAAGGTCTTGATTTGGTTCATGTCCTCTACCGTTCTCATGCCCCTTTTTTCTTGGGCATGCATGTGGGGATGGCGGTGCCCGCCGGTCAAGATGCCCGGCCGCCGATTGGACCCAAGGCGCCGGATCCACTACCCTGATGCCGAAGGGTGAAAGGCGATGCCCGAGGTCATGGAGAGCGAGAAGACCCGTAAACGCCGCGAAGAAGCAGCCATGCTGCGCCGGGCGGCGCGCTCGACGACGCCCAAGGCCTATCAGACGCGCGCGGCCAGTCGGCCGAGGACGTTTGATCACGACCCGACCATCGATGCGCAAGAGACCTATACCAACCTGTTCGGCGCGTTTACGAGCGGCACCACGTTACGTGAGCATATCGCCAACGCCATGGTATTGGGCGCCAATCTGTTCGCGTATCTTCTGCTCGCCACCATATTGAGCCTGGCGCAGTGCTCTTTGTGGTATGAGCCCGGGATGTACTCCGACCCCGACCGTGTTCAGACAATCGGCCGATAAGCATGAGTGACGACAAATCAAAAGCTGACGAGACGGGCAAGAAGCCCGCGACCAAACGTTTGGGACCGGACGGCAAACCGCTGCCCGAAGAGGTCGGCGGTCCCAAGGGTCCGGAGCCCACGCGTTATGGCGATTGGGAGGTCAACGGCCGGGTCTCCGACTTCTAGTGCGTTATGCACTTGCGTGCGACCGGAGCCGGCCCGCTCCCCCGCTCGGCCACCCCGAGGATGCTGCCATGGGTGGCCTCGGCGAAAACGCCTCTCGGCGTTTTGCCCCGGAGGCGGGGGAGCGGGCTGGAGATGCCGGCTGAATGGCAAGGCCATTAGGCAAGATTACCAGCGTCAGGCGCTTGTGCCGCGGTGGTCTGCTGGCGGCGCTGCTTCTTGTGGCCGCCTGCGCCGACCGCCTTACCGACGCCTCGCTGCCGGACAACCCGGATGTCCAGGAGACCGTGCGCCTGGCGCGCGAAGGCGATCCGATCGCCCAGACCGTCATGGGCAATCTCTATGAGACCGATGTGTTCGGAACGCCCGACTACCGGCGCGCGGCGGCCTGGTACATGGAGGCGGCGCGCCAGGACGATGCGCTCGCCCGATATTTCCTGGGCAACCTTTACGAGCGCGGCCTGGGCGTTGACCGGGACTACGCGACCGCGGCGGCGCTCTACAAGTCAGCCGCGGATGGCGGCAACACGAGCGCGGCCTTCAAGCTGGGCTATCTCCACGAAAAGGGGCTGGGTGTTGCCCAGGATTTTGAGGCGGCCCGTCGCTGGTACGACGTGGCCGAGCAGGGTTGGACCGGCCAGCGCGTACTGCCGTTGCAGCCGGAGTATCTGGTGGTGTCGCCGGCCGCCGGTCCGGCTGAGCCGGAGACGATAACGCTTGTGCCGGTTGCCAGTCTGGCCTCGCTGCCGGTCACCTTCCAGCCGGCCGATAGCGCGACACCGGCGGCTGTTCCCGAAACTTCCAGCGCGAATGCCGCGACGGCGCCCGCGGCGGAACCAGGCTTCTATCTTCATCTGGCCTCGCAACGCGACCAGAACGACGCGATCGCTGCCTGGCAGGAAGCGCAAGGCCGGTTTCCCGATCTGCTCGACGGCTTGACCGTGGCGCTCGCCAAACTCGATCTGGGCGGCGGTTCCGGCGTCTACTATCAGGTCCTGGCCGGACCGATCGCGGCGGAGGAAGACGCCGACATCATCTGCGCGCGTCTTCAACCCCAGGATCAATACTGCGATCCCATCCCGCTGACCGATCTGCCCTAGGGGCCATTGAGACGACGCGCGACCCGAGCCGCAATTCCCCCTCTCCCCAGCGAGGGAGAGGGCCGGGGTGAGGGGGCCGCGCGCGACAGCGTGCACGGAAAGCCGGCGCCGGTGTTTCCCGAGCACGCACCCCTCACCCTACTCCGGCTAGGGCGCTGACGCGCCCAAGCCTGCGTATCCCTCTCCCTCAAGGGGCGAGGGAAACAGCAATGTATTCGATCTCAGCAAGCTCTAGCCGAACGAAATCCGGCCCAGATGGTCTGGCTGCGGGACGCCGTCTTTCAGGCGGTCGTCGTCGACCGGCGGGTCGATCACCGTGCGCACCGGCACGACGCCCGCCCAGATGTCGAGGGCATAATCCTCCTCGTCATCGGACGGGCCGCCGACCCGGATCTTCGCCGAGGCCTCGTCGATCTCCATGGCGACCACGGTGGTCGCCTTCAGTTCCTGATCCATCACCGGCCGCAAGGTCGGCCAGCGTCCCGGCGTGATGTGATCGACGAAGGCCTCCAGCGCGGCGAGCTTGGCGGCCTTGCCCTCCACGATATGGGCGTGGCCGAACAAGGTCGCCGAGCGGTAGTTGATGCTGGAATGCATGCCGGACCGCGCCAACACCAACCCGTCCAGATGGAAGATGTTGACGCAGACCGGAATGCCCGTCTTCACCGTGCGCAGCATGCGGCTTGCCGACGAACCGTGCCAATAGAGCTGGTCGCCCTCGCGCCACATGCTGGTCGGCGTCAGGTAGGGCTCGTCGTCGATGATGTAGCCGACCGTGCCCATGATCGCGGCATCGATGACCGTATAGAGCGTGTCGCGGTCATAGTGGGCACGTTCATGCAGGCGCTTGACCCGCGTCTTCTTGCTGGGGGTGAAGTCGTTCATGCGTTTATCCAGGTTTGCGGCCGGAGAAGATTGCGTGGCCGGCTTTCAGCCAATGCACATCGACATCAGTGAGGCCCGCCTCCTTCAGCCAGGTGAGTTGATCGAACAGTGTCGAGGGCTGGTCGACCGGGTCCGGTTCGGGCACGCCATAGTGGTTCCACTCGTCCTCGCGGAAGAAGTCGAGCATCTTCTCGTTGCCGTCGAGCGTCAGCGAACGTTCGCGGACGCCGTCGTCCCAGTGGCGCGCCCACAGCACCTTGGTTTCGTCGGTCTGTGGTTCGACGAGGTCGCAGATGACAAAGACGCCGCCCGGCGCGAGCGCCGCGGCAATGTCCTTGGAGAGCTGCGCCTTGCCGGCATCATCCAGGTGATGGATCGCCAGCGACGACACGACCGCATGAAACGGCTGGTCGAACCGGCGCCATGACGTGTCGGCAAGGTCGAACAGTTTGGTCGTGTGCTGATCGCCATGCCCGGCAAGCTTGCCCGCGGTCGACGCCAGCATGGCTTCCGATCCGTCATAGGCGTGGATCGTGGCGTTCGGAAAGCGGGCCGCCAGGGCTTCAGCCAGCAGGCCTTCGCCGCTGCACAGCTCCAGCATGTGCACCGCGCCGTCGGCCGGCGGGATCACGCTGACGATGGTGTCAATCTGCACATCACGTTCCGGCACGAAGTAGGCGCCGTAGTCGATGAAGTGCTGGGAATCGTCTTCGGACCAAACGGTTCCGTCTTTTGTCTCGGCCATGAGTTTGTCTCCAATGCGTTCGTCTGTCGGTTTCGGATGAATCCAGCCGGCAGACGAGCCAACGCCCCGTCAAGCCAGCTGCGGGCAGATCGCCCAACGGGTTCGTCGTACGGCTCAGCGCCGTCGTCGCATCATCAGATGTCAGGTGGGTTCAGATCGTACTTCGCCAGGTCATGGTTACTCTCCGTTCAGGGTTGGAACGGAGGCATCATGCCGGTTAATGGTCCCGCCTCAAGGTCCACTTGGGCTCAGATGAAGGGACCAATTAGAGGTCGGGGTGGCGATCGTAGAGCGGATGGGCGGTTTCGAAGGCCTGCGCGGCGCGAAGCACGAGGGCGTCTTCATAGCGCCGGCCGACGATCTGCAGGCCGATGGGCAGGCCGCCGGCGCTGAAACCGCAGGGCACGGTGACGGCCGGTTGCTTGGTCGCGTTGAACGGGCCGACCAGGACCTCGTAGTTGTCGGTCTCCATGCCCCAGTCGGGCGGATGGTCGTGGCCGTTGGGGAAGGGCAGGACGGTGCAGGCGGGCGTGAGCAAGAGATCGTAGCGGCGATGGAAGTCGATTATCACCCGCGCCATCTCGCCGCGCTGGCGGTCGGCGTCCAGCAGGTCGCCGGCTGGCAGGCCGCGGCCCGCTTCGGCCGATTCGAGCATCTCGCGACCCAGCCTCGCCCGTTGATCGTCCGGCATGGCATCGACCGACGCGGCGGCGAGCCCATGCCAGAGAACATCGAACCATGGCGTTGGATCCTCGATTGGCGGATCTTCCTCGATCACGGTCGCGCCGAGGTCCTGGAAGACGCCAATCGCCTGGCGGCACGTCTCGGCGATCTCGGAATTAACCGGCGCGAAACCCAGGTTGCCGCTATAGGCGATCCGAAGCCCGGCGACACCGTCGTGCAGGCCGGCGACATAATCGCAGCCGTCATCGGGCAGAGCGTGCCAGTCGGTGGGGTCGTAGCGCGCGATCAGGTTCATGGTCATGGCGGTCTCGCGCACGGTGCGCGAGACCGGTCCGCTGGCCGAGAGCTGACCGAAGTCGTTGCCGTGATCCTGCGGCACGCGGCCAAAGGTCGCCTTGATACCGACCAGACTGCAAAAGGCGGCGGGCGTGCGGATCGAACCGCCACCGTCGCTGCCGATCGAGATCGGGCCGCAGCCGGCCGCCACCGCCGCGACGCTGCCGCCGGACGAGCCGCCCGGCGTGCGTCCGGTATCCCAGGGATTGACGGTCAGGCCGGTCAGCGGGCTGTTGGTGATGCCGGAATTGCCGAACTCCGGCGTCGTCGTCTTGCCGATCAGGACCACGCCGCCTTCGCGGAGTCTCGCGACCAAAGGCGCGTCGCGCTCCCACGGGCCGGCCGGGTCGACCGCCAGGCTGCCGCACAGCGTCGGCCAGCCCTTGGTGTCGATCAGGTCCTTGATCGAGACCGGCACGCCGTCGAGCGGCGACAGCGGCGCGCCGGCGGCCCAGCGTTCTTCCGATGCCTTGGCCGCCTGAAGAGCCGACTCGTCGTCGCGCAGACAGAACGCGTTCAGGACCGGGTCGACCTGATCGATCCTGTTAAGCACCGCGCGTGTCACCTCGACCGGCGACAGGGTTCGCGCGCGAAATGCCGCAGCCAAGTCGGCGGCGCTTTGCCAGATGATGTCGTCGCTCATGCCCGAAGGGACTGTGTCATCGCTCCCAGCGACTGGTTCTGGTTGCCCGCGTCATTGAAGTTGGCGGGATCGAGCCAGGTTTCGAAACAACCGCGTACGGCCGGCCATTCTTCGGCGAGCAGCGAAAACCACGCGCTGTCGCGGTTCCGCCCGTCCACGATCATGTGGCGGAAGAATACGCCTTCGAACGCAAAGCCCAAGCGCAAAGCGGCGGCCCGCGACTTTTTGTTGAGCGCGTTGCACTTCCACTCAAGACGGCGATAGCCGAGGTCGTCGAACGCTTGGCGCATGAGAAGATAGAGCGCTTCGGTCGCCGCCGGCGTGCGCTGCAAAAAGGGGCGAACCAGATATGGCCGATCTCGATCGAAGCGTTGGCGGGCACGATGTTGAGGTAACTGACGATGCCGGCCAGCCGGTCAGGGTTCAACGTGCGGATCGCGAAGAAGATCGGATCGAACGATGCTGACGCCTGGGTCAGCCAGCGGCCGTAAGCGGCTTCGTCGGCGAACGGACCATAGGGCAGATAGGTCCATATCGCCTCGGCGCCCGCGCCCTCGTGACCGGCGCCATAAAGCCCGGCACCATGACGTTCGGGGTTGACCGGTTCCAGGCGCACCCGCGTGCCCTCGATCGGCGCGCGGGCGGGGATCAGGCAGACCTGATGCGGGATGGCGTCGCCGTGTTCCCGGCGGGGAGGGAGCTTTGTCATGGTCGCGAGCGTGGCGCCGAATTGGACTTGTCTCAAGGGCCATTGAGGCCCAACTATGGGTGCCAATAAAAGGTCGTCGTCCCATGGCCAAGACTGTTGCCGACAATCCGGTGCTGCCGCTGGCCTTCGACAGGTCGTTGCCGGAGCCGCTGCACCGCCAGCTCTATGACCAGCTCTGCGCATTGATCCTGGCGGGCCGGTTGCCGCCCGGTATCCGCCTGCCGTCGTCGCGCACGCTGGCGGCCGATCACGGGGTGTCGCGCAACACGGTGGTCAGCGCCTACGACCAACTGCTGGCTGAAGGTTACGTCACCGGCACCGTGGGTTCCGGGACCTACGTCTCCAACATCCTGCCGGACGATCTCCTGTCGGCGCGGGCGTCTGAGCCGGCCGGTCAACACGCGACGCACGGCGAACCGTCGTCGCGCGGACGCCGCCTCCAGGCCATGGCGCCGAAGCGCGACCGACGTCACCAAGCGTTCCTGGCCGGGGTTCCCGATCTCGAGAGTTTCCCCTTCGACCAATGGGCCCGGCTTCTGAACCTCGCCTGGCGTCGCCCAGACCGGACACTCCTGGTCGGCAACGATCCCGGCGGCTACGCGCCTCTGCGCCGCGCCATCGCCGCCTATCTGTGGACGGCGCGCGCGGTGCGTTGCACGCCCGAGCAGGTCATCATCGTTGCCGGCGCGCAACAGGGCATTGGTCTGGCGGCAAACGTGCTGCTCGACCATGGCGATCCCGTCTGGATCGAGGATCCCAGCTATTCCGGCGTGCGTAGCGCGCTCGCCGGCGCCGGCGCCAAGACGGTGCCGATCCAGGTCGACGGCCAGGGCATCGACGTTGCCGAAGGCGAACGCCAATCGCCGGACGCGCGGCTGGTCTGCGTGACACCGTCCCACCACTTTCCCCTCGGCATCACCATGAGCCTGGGTCGCCGCCTGGAGCTGCTCGACTGGGCGGAGCGCCGCAACGCGTGGATTCTGGAAGACGACTACGACAGCGAGTTCCGCTATGCCGGCCGTCCGCTGGCCTCGCTGCAGGGTCTCGACCGGTCCGGCCGTGTGATCTACGCCGGCAGCTTTTCCAAGGTCATGTTCCCGTCGCTGCGGCTTGGCTATCTCGTTGTGCCGCCCGGCATGGTCGAGGTCTTCCGCCAGGTCCGCACGGCGCTTGACGACCATCCGCCGTCGATCGCCCAGCCGGCGCTGGCGCGCTTTATCGACGAGGGCCATTTCGCCTCCCACATCCGCCGCATGCGGCGCCTTTACGGCGCCCGGCAAGAAGCCCTGCTTGATGCCGCCGACCGGTACTGGAAGGGGCTGCTGGACGTCGAGCCCGACGATGCCGGCATGCATCTGGTCGCCCGGCTCTCCAACGCGGTCGGCCGACGCATGAACGACCGCGAGGCATCGGCCTTGGCCTTCGACCACAACGTCACCTGCCAGCCCCTGTCGGGTTTTGCCGCGCGCACGGACCTGCACCAGGGTCTGGCGCTGGGGTATGCGGCGATCCCCGAAGACGAAATTGAAGCCGGCGCCCGGCGGCTGGCCGAAGCGCTGGACCCTGCGGGCAGGCCTGCATTGGACGTCAGCTGAGATAGGCTTCCGCGTGAATGCCGACGCTGTCGGCCGCCTTGACGACGCCGTCCCAAACGCCGTCGGCGACCGGTACGCCGGTTTTCTTGCGTTCCGCCCGCAAACGACGTTCCGTCTCGCCGGGGATCATGACTGCGTCGACACCGGCCACCGGCGGCACGTCTTTGACCCGCCCCAGGATCTCTTCGGCATCGTGCTCGTAACCGCCGCCGGGACGGACATGGGCGATATCGATGCCGATCATCAGCCAGTTGAATTCCAAGGGATTGGAGAGAAGCGCATAACCGACGAGTTCGGCGATCAGGGCCATGCCGTAACCCTTCGGTCCCGCGGCAGGCAGGAGCGCGCCGCCGTCGTAGAACGCCTCGGCATCGGTGGTCGGCTGACCGTCGCGATCGACGATCTGACCGGGCGGTGCCGCCTCGCCCTTGGCGCGCGCGACCGCCAGCTTGCCTTGCGCCGTTGCCGACGTCGCGAAGTCGACGACGACGTTACCATGCTCTCCGCCGGGCATCGCGAAGGCATAGGGGTTGGTGCCGAGCAGCCCGCGCGCGCCGCCGAAGGGCGTGACCGCGGGCCACTCCCGGTGGCCGCCGCCGCCCAGGATGATGGCCATGATGCCGCGGCTGGCGAGCGTATCGGCGTAGGCGCCGATGCGTCCGGTATGACCGCAATTGGTGACGGCCGCGACCGCAATGCCCGGCCCGGCGACGGCGGCCGACACCTGCTCGACCGCCAGCTCCATGGCGGGAATGCCGAAACCGCCGGCGCCGTTGACCCGCAGCACGTTGCCTTCCTGACCGTGCAGCACGGGCTCCGCATGAGCGTCGATGAAGCCTGACGCGATGAGGTCGAGGTAAGACGGAATGCGGTTGACGCCGTGGGAGTCGACGCCGCGCATGTTGCACTCGACAAGATGGGTCGCGACCGACACGGCGACCGCATGACTGGCACCGGCGGCGCGCAGCGTGTCCTCCGACAAATGCCGCAGACGTTCGGCGGCAACAATGGGCATGGCAAAACCTTCCGGCGACGTTGAGTGCGCAAGCCATGATGATGCCCTGCCGATGTCACGCGTGCTACCGATCGATGATGTCTCGCCGACAGATTGGCCATGATCATGGGGACGGTTAGAGTTGCGGCATCGATGTGCGGGAGAACCATCATGACCGACGAACGGGGCGACTTTACCTTCAGGGCGCCGTCGCTTTACGGCACCGCCGACGACTTCACCTATGCCGGTGCCATGTCGTTCCTGCGCCGCCGTTACACGCGCGATCTCAATGGCGTCGATGTGGTGGTGTCCGGCATCCCCTATGACCTCGGCACGTCGAACCGGCCCGGCAGCCGTTTCGGACCGCGCGCCATCCGTCAGGCATCAACCCACATCGCGTGGGGCCCGCAATGGCCTTATGACTTCGATCCGCTGCACCGCCTCGCGGTCATCGACTGGGGCGATCATGCCTTCGATATCGGCTACCCCGAGCGCATGACGGCGTCGGTCGAGGCGAGCACGTTGGGGTTCTTCGAGGCCGGGTGTTTTCCGATGACCATGGGCGGCGATCACTTCGTCACCTATCCGTTGCTGCGCGCCGCCGCGAAACACCACGGCGACGGGCTCTCGTTGATCCACTTCGACGCCCACACCGACACGTCGCGCACCGACAACCTGAACCACGGATCGATGTTCTATCACGCGACAAGGGAGGGACTGATCGACCCCGCGCGCTCGATCCACATGGGGATCCGCATGTATGTCAGCTACAAGGATGGCTTCAACGTCATCGACGGCTGGCAGATGCAGCGCCGTTCCGTTGGCGACATCGGCGCTGAGATCCGCGACGTCGTCGGCGACAACAAGGCCTATGTCACTTTCGATATCGACTTCCTGGATCCCGCCTATGCGCCGGGTACCGGCACGCCGGTGGCCGGCGGGCCGACCACGACCGTGGCGCTTGACGTGTTGCGACAGCTTCAGGGCCTCGACCTGATCGGCATGGATCTGGTGGAGGTCGCGCCGGAATACGATGTCGGCGAGGTGACGTCGCTGGCCGGCGCGTCGATCATGTACCAGATGCTGCACGTCCTGGCCGTGGACCGGCCGGTCATGATCGAGACGGACGACACCGACGGTGACTGAGGACCAAAGAAATATAGCAATAGATCGCTTTTCAAATTAGCCTGCCGATCTCTTTTTTTGCGGGAGGTTATCCATGACCCACACAGCCCTGGTAACCGGCGGCAACCGTGGCATCGGCCTGGAAACCTGCCGTCAGCTCGCCGCCGCCGGTCATAAGGTCTTCCTAGGTTCCCGCGACTCCAAACTGGGCGACGCGGCGGCCCAGGAATTGCGGGAACAGGGCCTGGATGTCACGGCGGTCGAGCTGGACGTGGCCGATGACGCATCGGTCGAAGCTTGCGCAGCCGCATTGAGGGCACAGGGTGCCGAGGTCGACATGCTGATCAACAACGCCGGTTTCCTGGCCGAAGGTGAGCTTCTGTCGGGCCCCGACGCCATGGCAGAGGCCATTGACGTCAATTTGTTGGGGCCGCTGCGCACGGCGCGGGCCTTCATGCCGGGCATGGCCGAGCGTGGCTGGGGCCGGGTGGTCAACTTCTCCTCAGGCTGGGGTTCGTTCGCCGCCGGTCTCGAAGGCCCGCCGGCCTATGCGATCACCAAGGCGGCCTTGAACGCGCTGACCGTCCGCCTCGCCCGCGAGGCCGGCGACGGCGTCAAGGTCAACAGTATCGATCCCGGCTGGGTGCAGACCCGCATGGGTGGCGCAGGCGCAATCCGCACGGTCGAGCAGGGCGCCGATACGGCGGTCTGGCTCGCCACGCTTCCCGACGATGGCCCGACCGGCGGTTTCTTCTTCGACCGCGAACCGACGGATTGGTGACGATGTGGTTTGTGTTAGGCTTGACCGGCAACCGATGCTGAGAGGATGGCGACCATGAAGAAGGTCAGCTTCGCGCACATGGCCGACGGTACGGCCGAGGACTACCGCATCATCGCGGAAGCGACGGCCAGGTCGAGCGAGCCGCTTGCCGACGACCTGCTGTCGCTGCTTCAGGTCAACGAACGCGTCGACTTCGGTTTCAAGGTGACCCGCCTGGAGCACGCGTTGCAGTCGGCGACCCACGCCTTTCAGGACAACCAGGAAGAGGAGATGGTGGTCGCCGCGCTGATGCACGACATCGCCGACACCATCGCGCCGTTCAACCATGCGGAGACGGCGGCGGCAATCTTGAGGCCCTATGTCTCCGAACGCACCGCCTGGGTCGTCGAGCAGCACGGCTTCTTCCAGACCTACTATTACAACCACCACTTCGGCCGCGACCGCAACGCGCGCGATCGCCTGAAAGGCCATCCGCATTTCCAGGCCTGTGTCGACTTCTGCGAGAAGTACGATCAGAACGCGTTCGACCCGAACTTCGAAGCGATGCCGCTTGAAGCCTTCGAGCCGATGGTCCGGCGCGTCTTCGCGCGCACCCCCGACTTCTTCGCCGACGCCAACAACAGCGCGGCGTAGCGCAGGGTTAGCCAACCATCGCGTCCCGGCCGCAGAGCCGGGACCCATGATCACGGACCGTACAACCTAAGGCACCGACCGTGTTCCTGGGCACCGGATCAAGTCCGGGGCGTCGGGTCGGAGAAGGTGCGCAGAGCACGACACGTTCGCGCTGTTATAAGGCACGCCGCGACCTCAGCAATCTGCCGGGCGATGACACGCTAAGCTCAGGCGATCTCGGCCCGCCGGTCACTTGCACATGTGGCTGTAGATGTACCAGGTATCGACGTCGTAGACGTAGAACCCGGCAGGCAGACCGGACTGCCCGCAGTCGCTGCCGCCATCCCACCAGCCGTAGTCGGTGAACGGTTCGTAGCCTGAATCGTTCGGGCAGTAATAGGTTTCGATCAAGCCGCAGTAAGGACTGTGCTGTCCCTTCTTCAACTGAGGTTCGCTGCCGCTTGCTGTCGAATCGCCGCCGTCCGATGCGGCGGCATCGCCGGCGACGTAGCGGTAGATGAAGTACATGGCGTTGTCGCCGGCCCATAGGGCGAACTTGGTGTACGGCGTGTCTTTCTTGACCCTGGCTTGCAGGGTGACCGTCGCTTCGACGGTCTTGGTCTCCCACAAACGCACGTAGCCGTCCTGGAGGGTCTCGATGTTTTCGTTGTAGTCGTAGGTCGTCGGGACGTCCGGGTGTTCGGGCAGCAGGCCTCCGGCCGCTTGGATGGTGGCATCGGTCCATTTGTGCCCGCAAGGCGGCTCGCCGAAGACCTTCCGAATGTTGATCGCGAATGTCTCGCCTTCCTGGAGCGTGGTCACATCCCGATCGAAAACGTACTGAACGCGGTAGTTGCCGATGCAGCTGTCGGAGTTGTAACGCACGGCGAACTGAACGTCGTAGACGTTGTCGCCGTCTGCGGCCCAGCTCGCGGGCCGCTCAGGGTCCGCATCGACGGCAAAGACCCTCTCCAACACAAACGTGCCTTCGGCTCTTGCGTCGTGCGCGATCGGCACCACCACCAAAAGAAGAGCGGCCAGAAGAGCCTTCGACAACGTAGACATGAGACCGCCCCCGGTTTCCATTCGTTGCAACGTCTCGACACTGCGTCGCGATATCGCCAAAGCGCCCGAACGATTGCGCTCCCAATGAGCGTCAGCGGTTCTGGCGGTTGTCGACGAGGTCGTCGACGACGCCGGGATCGGCCAGCGTCGACGTGTCGCCCAGATTGCCGAAATCGTTCTCGGCGATCTTGCGCAAGATACGCCGCATGATCTTGCCCGACCGTGTCTTGGGCAGGCCCGGCGCCCATTGCAGCCAGTCGGGCGAGGCGATCGGTCCGATCTCCTTCCTGACCCACTGGACGAGTTCCTTCTGCAGGTCATCGCTGGGGTCTTCGCCGACGTTTAGCGTGACATAGGCGTAGATGCCCTGGCCCTTGATGTCGTGCGGCGCGCCGACCACGGCGGCCTCGGCAACCTTGGGATGGGCGACCAGCGCGCTTTCGACCTCGGCCGTGCCCATGCGGTGGCCGGAGACGTTCAGGACGTCGTCGACGCGTCCGGTGATCCAGTAGTAGCCGTCATCGTCGCGGCGCGCGCCGTCGCCGGTGAAGTAGCGGCCGGGATAGGTCGAGAAATAGGTCTGGATGAATCTCTCGTGGTCGCCATAGACCGTGCGCATCTGGCCGGGCCAGGAATCCAGCATCACCAGATTACCCTCGCAGGCGCCGACCAGGGCCTCGCCGTCGTTGTTCACGATCGCCGGCTTGACGCCGAAGAACGGCCGCGTCGCCGAGCCCGGTTTCAGCTTGGTCGCGCCGGGCAGCGGCGTGATCAGGATGCCGCCGGTCTCGGTCTGCCACCAGGTGTCGACGATCGGGCAGCGGCTGTCGCCGACAACCCGGTAGTACCATTCCCACGCCTCCGGGTTGATCGGCTCGCCGACCGTCCCCAGCAGGCGCACGGATTCCCGGCTGGTCTTCTTCACCGGCTCGTCGCCCTCGCGCATCAGCGCGCGGATCGCCGTCGGCGCGGTGTAGTAGATGTTGACCTTGTGCTTGTCGATCACCTGCCAGTGGCGCGAGGCGTCGGGATAGTTCGGCACGCCCTCGAACACCAGGGTCGTCGCGCCGTTGGCCAGCGGCCCGTAGACGATATAGCTATGGCCGGTGACCCAGCCGACATCCGCCGTGCACCAGTAGATGTCGCCGTCGTG
>JANQGO010000453.1 GCA_028277285.1 Alphaproteobacteria bacterium
CGAACATGATGCCCTGGTCGCCGGCGCCTTCGGCCTTGTTGCCGCTGGCATCGACACCTTGCGCGATATCGACCGATTGGGCGTGCAGGTGCACCTCGACCTTGGCGTCGCGCCAGTGAAAACCGTCCTGCTCATAACCGATCGCCTTGACCGCGCCACGCGCCAGTTCCTCGACCGACGGCAGGATGTTGGCCGGACCCCGAACCTCGCCGGCGATCACGATCAGGTTGGTTGTGGTCAGCGTCTCGCAGGCGACACGCGCGTTGGGATCGGCGCCAAGATAGGCATCGACCACCGCATCGGAAATGCGATCACAGACCTTGTCGGGATGGCCCTCCGACACGGATTCACTGGTGAACAGGTAGCTGGTCCTGGCCACGCCAACCCCTCCTTCTTTTCGGCAGTTTGGCACCCCGGTCGCGTCCACCCGGCCGGGCGGCGTCACCGTGAGCGACAGCAATCAAGACGGGCCGGAACCTCCACCATCCCGTGGGGTCCGGTCAAGCGAATTGGCGCACCGACAGCCGATGGCGTGGTATCGCGAGAATGACGTGGGGTCGTCGGCGCCGACGGGGTCGTCGGCGCCGAAGCGTCGTACGGTGTGTTTACTGGTCGGCGTCTTTGGGACCCGCAGCCTTGACGAGCTCGAACACCTTGCGGCGCAGGCGGTCGTCGGGGATGCGGTAGTAAGCGCGGACCAGTTCAAGGGTTTCACGCTTCGACATGGTGTCGGGACCATATGGGTCCTGCTCGGCATCGGACATGCCACGGCCACCGCCGGCGGCGGCAACGTCGTTCGGCATGTCGTCAAAGAAAAACGAGACCGGCACGTCAAGGATCTGCGAGAGATGATAAAGCCTGCTCGATCCGATGCGGTTGGCGCCGCGCTCGTACTTCTGGATTTGCTGGAACGTCAGACCAAGCGCCTGGGCCAGCTTTTCTTGGCTCATGCCCAACAGCGTACGGCGCAGCCGGACACGACCACCGACATGAATGTCGATTGGATTCGGATTGTTTGCCATGATGGTTTTCTTCTCTACCCCCCCGGTTGAGATACGCTCTACTTGATTCATGTCATCATTCCCCTAACGAGTTGCATTGTCGCCGACGTTCAGCGGTCGGCTTTTCGACGATCGGGTTGCGCGGGCAACCGCTTGATCGACTTTGGGGGTATGCCAAGCAAGGAACAGGCCAAGTAGACGATGAAGGGAAAAAGAATTGTCAACAACGTCCAGTTGCCCCACAGACTGTAGATAGTCGGGGCCAGCGGCGGCGGCAACCGCGTGTCGATCACACCCTCTTGTTCGAGGTCCAGACGGGCAACGTAACGGCCGGCGGCATCGATCACCGCGGAGACGCCGGTGTTGGCGGCGCGCGCCATCGGCAGCCCCTGT
Source organism: Alphaproteobacteria bacterium (assembly GCA_028277285.1). Classification (GTDB taxonomy): domain Bacteria; phylum Pseudomonadota; class Alphaproteobacteria; order SP197; family SP197; genus JANQGO01. The sequence continues at coordinate 1,395 of JANQGO010000453.1, forward strand.
TCAACCGTGCGCAACCGGGCCGACGCCAGGTGCTGGTAGGGTCCCGACGAGTTGCCGAACCACGCATCGTTGGTGACGTTCAACAGCCAGGCCGGGCGCTCGCCCGGTGCCACGACTCCGGCCGGAAAGATCGCCTCATAGCAGATCAGAGGGCTGAATGCGGGCAAGCCGTCCAGTTCCAGGGTTCGCGGCGCAGGCCCCGCGGTGAAATCCGTGGTGCCGGGCGTCAGCTTATCGATCGGAAGCACACCACGCAGCGGCACGTACTCGCCGAACGGCACCAGATGGTGTTTGTCATAAACGGCAATCAACTCGCGCCGATCGTCGAACACAACCAAACTGTTGAAGAATCGGGCGCCTGAGCCGTCGTTTTCGCTGGTTACAGCACCGGCCATCAGCACGCCGCCCGGTGGTACCGCCGCTGCGACGAGGGCGTCGACTATGTCTCTGTCTCGAAAGACACGGTAGGGAATTGCTGTCTCCGGCCAAATGACGATATCTGGAACTGTCTCAGATTGCAACTGGCTATGTTCAATATGCATCGCAATATGCGACAAGTAGAGATCAGGACGCCACTTTTCGCTCTGGGCGATGTTGGGTTGAATCAACCGCAGGTCGACAGGCGTCTGGCCGGCCAGAGGCTCGAGCGCGGCCAGCCGCCACCCGCCGTAAGCGCCCGTCGCCGCAACGACCAAAATGGCGGCCGAACACGTATAGAGCGCGCGCCGGCCCAAGCGTTCCGGGGCGCCATAGGCCGAGAGCGCGGGCAACAGACACACCGTCATCACGATGACGCTGAGCCCATGGACCCCCGCCAGCGCCGCCGGCTGCAGCAGCCGTACGTCGATATCGAAAGCGGTTCCCATGAGATTCCAGGGAAAGCCGGTGAACAGCCAGCTGCGCAGCCACTCGACGGCAACCCAGGTGACACCGAAGGCTACCACCCGCGGCAGACCCGGACGCCAGGTCCAGGCCACGCCGGCGACCAAGGCAGGGAACAGGGCAAAACCTGCCGCGATTGCCGCCAGGGAGGGCGGGTAGAGCCAGCCGTGGCGCGCGACGTCGACCAACAGCGAGTTGGCAATCCAGTAATAGGCGGTCGCGCTGTGGCCAACGCCGAACCACCAGCCGATGCCGATCGCGATCAAGCGGCGATCGGCGCCGTCGAGCAGCCAGACGAGGCCGACAAAACCGACCACCGCCAAGGGCAGAAGATCCACCGGTGGCAGCGCGGCGGTCGCCAGCGCGCCGAGCACCATGGCCGCGACGGCGCGGCGATAGCCGGTCAGCGAACCCAGTCGCCCCGGTAGTGAAACCGTTGCCGTCGCGATATCAGGCCTCTGGCGCGACGAGCGGGGGGACGTGGCGCACGCGCAAGCGCTTGATGCGCCGCGCATCGACATCGGTGATCTCGAACTCCAGCCCGCTCTCATGGGCGATCAGCTCACCGCGCGCGGGTATGCGGCCGAGCAGCGCGAACACCAGCCCGCCCAGGGTGTCGACGTCCTCGTCGCGCTCTTCCGGCAACAGGTCGATGCCGGTGCGTTCCTCGAGCGCCTCGACGGGCGTGCGCGCGCTTGTCTCGATGACGCCGCCGGGCCGCTCGATCAGTGTCGGTGTTTCGCTGCTGTCGTGCTCGTCCCAGATCTCGCCGACGATCGGCTCGACCAGGTCCTCGATGGTCGCCAGCCCGTCGGTACCGCCGTACTCGTCGACGACGAGCGAAAGGTGCAGTCTGGCGCTGCGCATCTTGGCCAGCAGATCGACCACCGGCATCGACGGCGGCACAAACAGCACCTGACGGCACAGGGCCTCGACCTCGGGCTGTTCCTCGGTCGGCGTAGACCAATACGGCAGGAGATCGCGCAAGTGGACCATGCCGACCACGTCGTCCAGGCTGTCGCGATAGACCGGCAGTCGGGAATGGCCTTCGCGCTTCATGACCTCGACGACGTCGTCCAAAGGTGTCGACACGTCGACCGCGATAACATCGGCACGCGGCACCATGACGTCGTCGACGCGCAACTCGCCGAACTCCAAGAGATTGATCAGCATGGCGCGCTGCGGCGCGCTCAGGTGATGTTCGCTCGCTTCGAACTCGTCGAGCAGCTCTTCGACATTTTCTCTCAGGCTGCTGTCGCCGTTGCGTCCGCCCAGGAGTTTCTTGAGCCAACCTGACAGGGCCTGATGGCCCAATCCCGATGATGTCGACCGTTCCGCCATCGCCGCGCCTACCGGTAGGGGTCCGCGATATCGAGGTGGCCCAGGAGTTCGGCTTCCAGGGCCTCCATACGGTCCGCTTCGTCGTCGTCCATGTGGTCATAGCCCAGCAGATGGAGCACGCCATGGATGATCAGATGGGCAAGGTGGTCGCCGGCTTTCTTGCTCTGCGCGGCGGCTTCATCCAGCACCGTCTGGCGCGCCACGATGACATCGCCCAGCGCGACCGGTTCGTCTTTGGGGTGGCCGGCTTCGGGCTCAGGCCCCTTGCCCGGCGCCACCTCGAGTGTCGGGAACGACAGCACGTTCGTCGCCTTGTCGATACCGCGCCATGAGCGGTTCAGGCGGCGCACGGTCGTATCGTCGGCCAACACGATCGACACGGCAAAGCGATGGCGATCACCGGCGACGGCCAGCGCCTGCTGTGCGGTGCGCCGCGCCAGATCCTCAACGCCCGGGACGGCATCCAGCCAGCCGGCATCGTCGATGGCGATGTCTATGTCGAGATGGTGCCCGGCGCGGCGCCGGGCGGCGGTACTCGATCCCTGGTCGTCGGCGTCAATCAGCTCGATCATGGTTTCTTTCCACGTCGGCCATGGGCGTCATAAGCGCCGACGATACGCGTCACGAGCTCGTGGCGCACGACATCGGCCGCGGAAAAGCGGGCGACACCTATACCTTCGACACCATCCAGCACGTCCAACGCATCGGCCAGGCCCGACTTCTGGCCGGTCGGCAGATCGACCTGGGTCAGATCGCCGGTCACCACCATGCGCGCGTTTTCGCCCAACCGGGTCAGGAACATCTTCATCTGCATGGGCAGCGTGTTCTGCGCTTCGTCCAGGATGACAAACGCGTTGGCGAGCGTGCGCCCGCGCATGAAGGCCAGGGGCGCGATCTCGATATCGTCATGAGCCATACGCCGGACCACCTTGTCCGCATGCATGGTGTCGTGCAGGGCGTCGTAAAGCGGGCGAAGGTAGGGATCGACCTTTTCCTTGAGATCACCGGGCAGGAACCCCAGACGTTCGCCCGCCTCAACCGCCGGGCGCGACAGGACGATGCGATCGACGCGGCCGGCCTCCAACATCGCGACGGCGGACGCAACCGCCAGGTAGGTCTTGCCGGTACCCGCCGGTCCAAGCGCGAAGACAAGCTCCGTGGTGTCGAGCATTTCGAGATACCGCGCCTGCATGCGCGAACGCGGCGTGATACGCCGACGCGGTGTTCTAAGCTCGATCTTGACGTCGGTCTTTTCGCCGTCCGGCTCCGGCGTCGATTCGATCCGCAACGCAGCATCGACATCGCTTTGCGTCACCGGCAATCCGCCCTGCAGCCTGGTATAGAGATCGTTCAAGACACGGCAGGCGGCATCGGCCGACCATTCCGGGCCGGATACGGCGAGCTGATTGCCGCGCGAGGTCACAACGACGCCGAACTGTTGCTCGATGCGCGCGAGGTGACGGTCGTGCTCGCCGAACAAGGCGGGCAACAGACTGTTGTCGTCGAACGAAAGGTAGCGCAGGGCTGCGGTCTGTTCCTGCGGTCCGGCACCAGCCGTCATGCACTCTCCCTCAGCGGTACCGGCGCTGTCAGCGCGTCCGGCGGTGCCGCGACCCCGGTCAGGCTGTTGGCCAGGGCCTCGGTCACGGTCACGTCGACAAGCGTGCCCATCAGGGTATCAGGCCCGTCCAGGTGAACCGCCTGCAGATAGGGGCTGCGCCCGACCATCTGTCCGGGCTTTCGGCCGGCGCGCTCCACCAGAACCGGCAGAGTCTGGCCGACGGTCGCGGCGTTGAAGGCGTCCTGCTGGGCGCCCAGAAGCTGTTGCAGGGCCGCCAGGCGTTCGACCTTGACGGCGTCATCGACCTGGGCCCCGGCGCTTGCCGCCGGTGTTCCCGGCCGCGCGCTGTACTTGAACGAAAAGGCGCTGGCATAGGTGACGTCGTTGACCAGCCTGAGCGTCTCGGCGAAGTCGGCATCGGTCTCGCCAGGGAAACCGACGATGAAGTCGCCGGACAAGGCGAGGTCAGGGCGGGCGAGGCGGATCTTTTCGATCAGGCGCCGGTACTCGTCGGCGCTGTGGCGCCGATTCATCGCTTCCAGGATACCGTCGGAACCCGACTGCACCGGCAGGTGCAGATAGGGCATCAGCTGCGGTACGTCGCCGTGGGCGGCAATCAGGTCATCATCCATGTCGCGGGGGTGCGAGGTCGTGTAACGCAGCCGCGCCAGGCCGTCGATCTCGGCGAGATTACGGATCAGGCGCGCCAGACCCCAATCGCGGCCATCCGGACCGGCGCCGTGATAGGCATTGACGTTCTGGCCCAAAAGCGTGATTTCGCGCACGCCGTCGCCAACCAGACGTTTGGCCTCGGCGACGATCTGATCGACCGGGCGGGAGAACTCCGCGCCGCGGGTATAGGGCACGACACAGAACGTGCAGAACTTGTCACAGCCTTCCTGGACCGACAGAAAGGCGCTGACGCCGCCATGGGCCTGGGGCTGCGGCAGATGGTCGAATTTGGATTCGACGGGGAAGTCCGTATCCAGAACGCCGCCAGTCTCGCGATGGGCCCGCGCGATCAATTCCGGCAAACGGTGATAGGTCTGGGGTCCGACGACGAGGTCGACCACGGGCGCGCGACGAATGATTTCCTCGCCTTCGGCCTGCGCGACGCAGCCGGCGACGGCGACGATCATCGACCCGCCCTCACCTTGGCAGCGCGCTTTCAGGGGTTTGATCCGCCCGAGCTCGGAATAGACCTTCTCGGCCGCCTTTTCGCGGATATGGCACGTGTTCAGGATGACCAGATCCGCGCCATCGGGCGAATCAGTCGTTTGATAACCCAAAGGCGTCAGAACGTCCGTCATACGACCGGAGTCGTAAACGTTCATCTGGCAGCCATAGGTCTTGATGAAGAGCTTTTTCGGCAATCGGTTGTCGGGGCGCTAAATCGCCCGGCGCATCCTTTAGCGATCGGTTTTATCGCGTTTATCAAACCCACCATGCCTGAGGCAAGGCCCCGGAGTCAACGTAGGCGCTCACCGCGCCCGCCGTTGGCGCAAGCGGGCCAAACGGCCCCGCGCCGACCGCGGCAGCCGCCCGGTTATCGCCCGTGCGACGCCATCGGCGACGGTTCGATGGGTGTGTTCGGCCATGCCGCGACGCGTGCCGCCGGCATCGTCGATGGTCAGGGGGTCGTGAAACTGCACGACCACGGTGGCACCACCCAGCTTGACCATGCGCCAGACATGGGTGGCCAGGTACATATCGCCATACCAGGCGAAATAGGGCCTCAAGTCACGGTCCATGGGCAGGTTCGAGAACCGGGCATAGGAAATCGAGACCGGCTGGACGACCAGCGGTTGGCCCTTAACCCGGCGCTCGGCGACCGAGAACAGCGCACTTTTGAACGGCAGCACACGATTGCCGTCACCGCTGGTGCCTTCCGGAAACAGGATCAGGCGGTCGCCGGCCTCAAGCCGTTCGGCAATCTGATCGCGCTGGTCGCCGGCCGAACCACGTCGCCGATCGACAAACACGGTCCGTTGCAGTTTGGCGAGCCAGCCGAAAAGCGGCCAGCTCGCGACCTCGGCCTTGGCGACAAAACTGCCGCCAATCAGCGAGCCCAGGACCTCGATGTCCAGATAGGACGTGTGATTGCAGATAAAGAGCGTCGGCCGTTTGCGTGTCGCGCGGCCGTGCACTTCGATCTTCAAGCCCAGGATGCGGCAGCAGATGCGGTGATAGAAGACGGGAAAGGTGACCCGTCCAGGCAGCCTGGTGATCAGAAAGAAGGCCTGGACCGGCATGCAGGGCAGCGTCCAGGCGATGTAGAGCGCGACGCGCACCGCACCGACGATAGCGGAGCTGCCCAACGCGACCGGCGCGTCGGACTTCTCAAGAACGATCCGCTTCGCCGCCGTTTCCATCTTCATGACCAAACCGCTGCCGGTAGCGCGCCGTCGCCGTCGCCACATCGAGCATGACGCAGACATCGGTGGTGTTGAACTGTCTGTCGATGACGGCGCCATCGCCGAACAGACATCCGGCCCGCGCATAACCCTTGATCAGCGGCGGCAAGGTGACCGCGCCGCGCCGCTGGTCGACCTGATCCTGGGGCAGGATGTTCATGTCGACATAAAGGTGCTCGAGCGCCCGGGGTCTCAAATCCTCCGGCGCCTGCAAGTAATGGTGCAGATAAGACAGCGGCATCGCGAGTTCTTCGGGATCGGTGCCATGAAGGCTGGCGCAACCGAACATGATCTTGATGTCGTACTGATCGACATAGGCGCCAAGACCGCGCAACAACGCCTGGACCGTCGCGCCGGACCGGTAGCGCGCATCGACGCAGCTACGGCCGAGCTCGACCAGTTCGCCCTCCACGGCCAGGATGTTGCTGATGTCGTACTCGCTGGCCGTGTAGAAGGCCCTGTGTTCGTCGGCGACGGAACGTCTGAGCAGGCGGTATGTGCCGACGACGGCTTCGGCGCCATGGCCAAGTTCCGGATCGAGCACCAGCAGGTGATCACAAATGGCGTCGAAGTCATCGAAGTCGCGCTTCTCCGCCTCCATCCTGCCGATCGGCTTCGCCGCCATCTCCTCGTAGAAGACGCGGTAGCGCAGCCTTTGGGCCGCCTCGACCTCCGCGTCCTCACGCGCCAGCCGCAAGACCAGCGGGCCCAGCTGGATCCCTTCGTCCAGACGGCCGGCTTCCTCGGTGCGTTGTTCTTGGTTCATAGCCATTGCTGGGGCACATGGTGTGCTTCGCGCGGCCGCGCCACCCTATTTGCGACCCTTAGCGGATTTCTCCAAGGGCACGCCAAAAAGCTCCATCTTGTGCTCAACCAGCCGGTAACCCAGCCGCTTGGCAATCTTCTCCTGGAGCGCCTCCAACTCTTCATCGAAGAATTCGATGACCTCACCGCTATGCACGTCGATCAGGTGGTCGTGATGGTCGTCGGAACTGGCCTCGTAGCGCGTGCGGCCGCCGCCGAAATCATGGCTTTCGATAATGCCGGAATCCTCGAACAGCCTGAGGGTCCGGTAAACTGTCGCCAAACTGATCCGTTCGTCGTCGGCCGACGCGCGCCGGTAAACCTCTTCAACATCGGGGTGATCGTCGGCGGATGACAGAACGCGGGCGATGACACGGCGCTGCTCCGTCATCTTCAAGCCCTTTTCTAGGCACGCGCGCTCAATCTGTGACGCCATCGGTCCCCAATCCTCGTGCCGGAGCATGATACCCCAGTCGCGGCGCCTGCGGGCGCCGGTCCGCTGAGTCTATAGCCTGGGGCCCGAACAGCAAAGCCCGGGCGGTCATGGGTCAACGACGCTTCTTGCGCCGTCCGCCTTTGGTGCCAAGCCCGATCTTTTTCGCCAGTTCGCTCCGCTGGGCCGCGTAGTTGGGCGCGACCATGGGATAGTCAGACGGCAATCCCCAGCGCTCGCGATACTCGTCCGGCGTCATATCGTAACGTGTCTTTAGATGACGCTTCAGCATCTTGAGCTTTTTTCCGTCTTCCAGACACACAATATAGTCCGGCATGATGGACTTCTTGATGGGCACGGCCGGTTGCGGCAATTCGGCTTCAACCTTTCCGGCGCCCGGGCCAGCGCTGGCAAGAGAGCTGTAGACTTGGCGGATCAAGTCGGGCAGTTCGTCGGCACGAATCTCGTTGTTGGACACATGCGAGGCGACAATTTCGGTCGTCAGTGCCAGAAGTTCGCTGGCGGTCGGCTGATCGGTCATGGCAGTCATATCATTAGTTGTCATGGGTGCTGTTCATAACTCCGGAGAGGTTATCGTGTCCGATTCTGTCAGTTCCGTAAGCAACGGTGAAAAGCGCTCTTCAAAGTATTACGACGTTTTTCTAGACATAACAAGTGACGTATGTCCGATGACTTTTGTCAAGACAAAGATCTTGATTGAAAAGATGGCCGGCGGTTCTATCGCGGAAGTACGCTTGAATGACGGCGAACCGCTCGAAAACGTCCCGCGGTCGGTGCGCGAACATGGCCATGAGATCTTGAGCCTGGAGCCGGAAGAACCCGGCAGCCGCGTTCACCGTCTGCGCATCCGCAAGGCGCCGGATCAGAAGTAATCGAGAAGCATTCCGTCAGACTTCGAGACGGGCCAGATCGGCACGCATGGTAACCGCATCCGCCGCCCCTTCGTCGCGCCGGTAGTAACCCGCTCTGCGGCCGACCGCAACGAACCCGAAGGTCTCGTAAAGATGCCGCGCGGCATGGTTATCCTCGGCCACCTCCAAGACCATGGTCGTCGCCCCATCCCGAACGACGCGGTCGAGGAGCGCCGCCATCAATTGCCGGGCGATACCCGCGTCCCGGCACGGCGGCACGACGCCGAGCGTCAACAGTTCGCTCTCGCCCCGGGTATGGCGCACCAGCGCAAATCCGATCGCCGCCGCTGGCTGTTGCGAGCGCTCATCGTTGTAGGCGAGCAAGGCGAAGCTGCCTTTGGGGCTCATCAGCCGGGCAAAGGTCGCGGCGTTCCAGCCTTCGTCAAAGCAGGCGAAATGCAGACGCGACAGGGTTTCGGCCGCTTCGCCTTCAACAAGAACTACGTCGACCATCAGACTTGTTCCGGCAGGTCGGCGTCGGGCGCGCGAAGGTAAAGAGGCGCCGGATAGGTTGTCGGCATTTCTTCCCCGGGCGAACCAAAGCGGCGGTATGCCATCGCCACCAGAACGGCGGCATCCGGCAGCCTGACGTCCTCGCGCACTTCAACGTCCGGCAAGGCGCCATAGACAAACGCTCCGCTGCCGACCGCCTGCCACCGGCCAGGCCACGGCAGCGCGGCGTCCTGGGCGGCCACGCAAGGCGCCTCAAGCGGTGTCATCGCCGCATCGAAGGCCTGACGATAGATCTGGCCGCGCCGGGCATCGATGGCGGCGATGATGCCGCGGCCTTGATCGCCGGTCGCGCAAGCGGCCGCCGCCAGAACCTCGAGGCTGGTCAGACCGGCGACGGGCACCGAGGCCGCAAGGCCGAAACCGCGCGCCGCGGCCAGTCCGATTCTGATGCCGGTAAAGGTCCCGGGCCCCGTGGTCACCGCAATCAGGTCAAGGGTCTCGAAACCGACGCCGGCTTCGGCCATGACATCGGTCACCATCGGCACCAGGCGCTCAACATGGCCGCGGCGCAAGGTCTCGAACCGGTGGGCGGCAAGACAATCGCCGCGCCAAACCGCGGCCGAACAGGCATCGGTCGTCGTATCGAACCCCAGCACCCTCATGGCGACGGTCGTCCGGCCGTGATAGGATCCCTGGTCCGCGTCTCCCCCACAGCAAAAGCGCCATGCTGGTCGAAATCGCTCCTCCCGCCTTCGACGTCGACATCGCTCTGGCCTATGCCGGCGCCGACAACTTCATGGGCCAGCCGGTCTATCGCAACCCGCGCTGCTGGCTTCATGGCGACGCGGCCGCTGCGCTGACGCGCGCCATCGCGCTGGCGGATGAACAAGGCCTGCGCCTCAAAATCTACGACGCCTTCCGGCCCAGCGAAGCCCAGTGGGCGCTGTGGCACCACACGCCGGACCCCGATTACGTCGCCGACCCCCGCCGCGGCTCGCCGCACAGCCGCGGCGTCGCTGTCGACCTGACCTTGATTGACGCCGACGGCAACGAGCTCGACATGGGCGGCCCGGTCGACGACCTGACCGAGCGCGGCCATCACGACGCGACGGCCCTGACGCCCGCCGCGCGGCGCAATCGCCTGCTGCTGTTGGGCATCATGACCGCGGCGGGCTGGGATTGGTATGTACGCGAATGGTGGCACTATCAGTTGTTCCGTCCCCGCGACTATCCGGTCTTGAGTGATCGCGCCGCCGGCACCGGTATGATGGCTTAGGCCGGACCTGCGCCAGCGATTCACACAATCCGACAAGCCTCGTCAAACGTCAGACGGTCGTCACGCGGCTTTAAACGGTCGCTGTCGCCATAACCGATATTGCACAAGAAGTTCGCGCGCCATGTCGTGTCGGCAAAGAAGGTTTCGTTGACGCCCTTGGCGCTGAAGCCTGACATCGGGCCGCAATCCAGTCCCAGCGCGCGCAAGGCCATCATCAGGTAAGCGCCCTGCAGGCTGCCGTTGCGCAAGGCCGTTGCCTTGATCGCCGCATCGTGGCCGGCAAACCAGGAACGCGCATTGTCGTGCGGCCACAGCCGCGGCAGCAATTCATAGAACTCCATGTCATGGGCAACGATCGCGGTAACCGGCGCCGCCATGGTCTGGCGCACATTGCCTTCATCCAAGTGGGGTTCCAACTGCGCCTTGGCATCTTGGGAGACGACAAATACAACCCGTCCGGGCGAACAATTGGCGCTGGTCGGTCCTAGCTTGGCAAGATCCCACGCAGCGCGCAGGATATCGTCTGGAACCGGCTTGTCCGACCAATACCGGTGCGTCCGGGCTTGGCGGAACAGGGTATCGAGGGAGTCGTCGCTTAGGCGAGCCATGATGGGCGATCCAGATTGTGTCCGAGAGCGTGTGATGGGCGCGACAGGTTTAACGGCCACGGCGCGGCGTGCCAAGCGGTGGCGCTTGCTGGCCCTGGTTCTCGTCTCGCTGGTTTTGCCGGGCAGCGTTGCCGCGCAAACGCCCGTCGATAACGGCGCGGTCATGGTTACCTATCACCGGTTCGGCGAAGACAGTTACCCGTCGACCAACATTCGCCTCGACCAGTTCGATCGTCATATCGACATTCTGACAAACGGCGATTTCAACGTCCTGCCGTTAAGCGACGTCATCGCCGCGTTCAAGGAAGGCACCCCGCTGCCCGATCGCACCGTCGTCATCACCATCGACGATGCCTACCACTCCGTCTACGCGGAGGCGTGGCCGCGGCTGCGTGATGCCGGTCTGCCGTTCACGATCTTTGTCGCCACGGACCTTGTGGGTGTCGGACCCAACATGATGACGTGGGAGGAGGTACGCGAGGTCGCAGCGGCCGGCGTCGAGATCGGCGCCCATAGTGCCGGCCACGGCCACATGCCGTTCATGGATCGCGGCGCGATCGAGGCCGATTTCGCGCGCATGACCGCGGCCTTCAACGAAGAGCTTGGGTTTGTGCCCTCGATCTACGCCTACCCTTATGGCGAATACAGTCCCGAGCTCATCGAACTGGTCGCCGCCGCGGGTTATGACGCCGCGCTCGGCCAACACTCAGGCGTCGCCTATGCGGGCGCCGATCTTTTCACCTTGCCGCGCTTCGCGCTCAACGAACGTTATGGTGAACCCGAACGGTTCGATCTGATCGTCGACGCGCTGCCGCTGCCGGTCAGCGATGTCCTGCCCAGCGGCATGCTGATCGCCGAGAACCTGGGCGAAAACAATCCGCCACAGATCGGCTTCACGGTCGATGAAGCCGTGGGTTCGCTCGATCAGCTCAACTGTTTTGCGTCAAACAACGCGGACGTCGCGCTGGAGATCCTGGGCGCCAACCATGTCGAGGTCAGGTTGTCGAGCCCGTTCCCGCCCGGCCGCTCTCGACTGAACTGTACCCTGCCCGGCCCCGACAGCCGCTGGCGCTGGATGGGACTGCCCTTCCTGCTGCCTGGCGGTGCTGACTAGGGTCTTCTTTGTTAGTGACGGCACCGGCCCGCTCCCCCTCCTCCGGGGCAAAACGCCGTGAGGCGTTTTCGCCGAGGCCACCCATGGCAGCATCCTCGGGGTGGCCGGGCGGGGGAGTGGGCCGGTGATGCGACTAAATCGAAGAGACCCACTAGATCGCAAGGTCGGCCAGACGCGCGCTGTCGAAATCGGTCAGGTCGTTGGAGCGGATAATCGCGCGGATCTTGTCGACATAGGCCGCGCCTTCTTCCGAATAGTTATCCAGGCCGGTCGCCATCAGGTAGCCGTCCAGCGCGCGGTCGGTGTCGCGGTAGAACGCCCTCAAATCGCGAAACGACGCATAGGCGTCATGGCTGTTCAGATTGACCATGTAGGCGAACACCGATTCGCGCAGGCCGTCGAAGGCGCGGACCTCGTGGCTTTCGCCCGACGCCCTGGCGTCCGGCACCATGCCGGCGCCGGCTTCCCAGATGCGCTGGCCGAATAGCGCGTTGCCCTCATGGACAAAACGCGACGTGCCCCATCCGGTTTCCTGCGCCGCCTGCGCCAGCATCATCGACGGCGGAATGACATCGACCCGCGCCAGGAGCTCGTCGCGGTCGCCAGGTTCGACGCCATAGGCTTCGTACATCGCACCACGCCACCGGCGATCGGCGAACGACAGGGTGAGACCGCTGTCTTCGCGCGCCGCCAGATAGAGCAGTCGGGCGCGGTCCACCAGCAACCGTTCGTTGGCGTCCAAGACCAGCGGCAGCAGCAGCTTGATGAAGATGCGCTTGCGATCGTCGCTCGATTCGATAGTCGCCATGTCCGGCGGCATCGACGCGGCATAGATCCGCGGCACGGCGGATCCGCCATCGCGCGCGGCCTCGACCTGATAGCCGGTCAGGCTCAACAGGTGATCGAAGCTTTCGGAATCGAGCCCCGAGAGACCGTTTGCCGCCAGCACAAGGTGGCCGGCGGACTGCAGCGGCGCGGCCTCGACCACGACCGGCGCGATCGGTAGCGGTGGCAGCGAAGCCGAATCGGCCGCCGCCGCGCCGATCGAGAGACCGGCGCCCAGTACAAAGACAGAGAGCATGAAACTAACAGGCCGCGTTGTTGACAGATGACACCATCGGCGGCTCCCCCCAGGGAACCTTCTAACGAGGCGACGCTAGTCAGACAATATGGCGGGAATCAGATATCCACAGGGTGTTTGTTGGTCGGCTGATGCCGTCCGCACCGCCGGCCCGCTCCCCCGCCCGGCCACCCATGGCAGCATCCTCGGGGTGGCCTCGGCGAAAACGCCTCTCGGCGTTTTGCCCCGGAGGGCGGGGGAGCGGGCCGGAGCC
>JANQGO010000015.1 GCA_028277285.1 Alphaproteobacteria bacterium
CCGTCGCCGTCGAGATGCAGGACCAGCGGGTCCGGCGCGTCGGTCATCGGCCATGTGGGCTCGGCGATCCAGCGTCCCGGCCACCACGCCTGGCCGGCGGCGGGCGGCACGTGGTCCAGCTGCCAGGCGCGCAGCATCGGTTCCGCCATGATCCCGTTTTCCTCGCCCTTCAGCCAATGATCCCACCACCGCTTGCTCTCCTGCAGGAACCCGATGCCCGGGCGCGGCATGTCGGCATAGGCCTCGTAACCGAAACAATGCCCCCACGGGCCGATCACGCCGATGCGCGGCACCGAGAGGTTCGCCAGCAGGCGCGGGATGGCGTTGGAATAGGCGTCGGCCCAGCCGCCAATCGCGAACACGGGGATCTCGATATCGGCGTAGTCCTCACACACCGAACCGTGCTTCCACTGGCCGTCGCGGCGCTGGTGCGCCATCCAGTTGGCGACGAAATTGGGCAGGTTCTGAAGCCGCTTGAGCCACATGTCGCGCCAGGCCTCGCCGACGATCTGTGGATCCGGCGGCAGGCTCTGCTTGGCAATCATGTTGGCGCCCCAACTGAAATTGTCGTTCAGCAGGCAGCCGCCCATAAAGTGGACGTCGTCGGCATATCGGTCATCGGTCGAGCACGAGGTGATGATCGTCTTCAGCGCGGGCGGGCGCAGGGCGGCGACCTGCAGGCTGTTGAAGCCGCCCCAGCTGATGCCCATCATGCCGACCTTGCCGGTTGACCACGGCTGTTCGGCGATCCAGGCGATCGCGGTGACGATGTCTTCCAGCTCCTGCGGCGCATACTCATCGACGAGCACGCCCTCGGAGTTACCCGAGCCCCTGAGGTCGATGCGCACGCAGGCATAGCCGTGACCGGCGTACCAGGGGTGTATCTCGGCATCGAAGTGACGGTAGAAGTCACGCCAGCGGTAGGGGATAGCTTCGACGATGACGGGCACCGGGTTCGCTTCCGCATCCTCGGGAAGCCAGATGCGCGCCGCCAGCCGTGTGCCGTCGGCCATGGGAATCCACACGGGTTCGCGGTTCTCGACCGCAAAAGGCAGATTGTCGTCGATCGCTACGTCTTGCACCGGCATGGCTCCCGTTTTCGTGTGAGATCTTCGCGAGCGGCGGGTTGAACTAAGCCCGTTAGCCTTCGCCACTGTCAACACCGGGCGGCAGATGACGGACAAATCCGGCAGTGATCCTATCGGAGGCACGCGACGTAAGAGGGTGACGCAAACGGGAGAAGTTCAATGTTGTCGGTTTATCGGTCGATCATGGACCCTGCGGTCAACCCCTTGCGGCATCTGCCACCCGTGCAACGGTTCCAGATGATGACCGTGCTCGCCATGATGTGGACGGCCATTTTCTGTGCTGCCACCGGTGCCTGGTTCTGGTACGGCGAACTGATCGTCGGCCACGTTCTGATCGCGATGGGATTTGTCGTGACGGGCTTGACCTTTCATCGGGCAAACCGGCGCCAAGCCGCTCGCGACAGGCGGATCTATCGCGACCATCCCGCGCCGGACGGCACGTCGCGCTTCGACGACGTTTGGGGCGCCTAGCTCTTCGTTGGACGTCGTCAGTCCGACAGGGCCTGGTTGAAGAACGCCACGATGGTGCGGTTCATCTCCTCGTGAAACGCGGCCCGGTCGAAGCCTTCCGGGTCCGACGCGATCCTCGGCACGTTCCGGGCAACGGAGTCAGGCAGCGGCACGATGAAGGCGTAGTGATTGGCATTCGCCACCACGATCTCCTGCGGTTCAGGGAAGTCATCGCGCTGCCTTACCACGTGAACCACGCGGTCGTTATGGAATGCCGCATTCAGCACGTTCTCGTGTTCCGGCCGGAAAAACAGCAGCGCCACGGGCGGCAGGTTAAGCAGCGTCTCGTCGGAAAACGGCGCGGCGAACGCATCGGCGATCACCGCCGCGCGAAGTCTGCCGTCGACCAAGGACGGAACGGGATCGCCATAGGTCGCGAGACGCTCCGCCTTTCCCGGCCCGTTGATGATGCGGCAATAGGGATCGTCGTCGGCGTGGCGCGAACAATGGTCGAGGCTTCGAACGTGGTCCGGCTGTGCGCCCAAGGCCGCGAGAACCGTGTACCCGCCGGCCGAAAAGCCGAAGGCGCCGATCTTCTGCGGATCAATGCGGTCCGACCATGTCTCATCGCCCAGAAGCGCATCGATAACGGCGGAAAGTTGAAGCGGGCGGCCGTCCAGCACGACGCGCGCATCATCGCCGATATCGTGACGATAGTTGTTGCGGGGATGCAGCGGCGCGGCGGCGATGAAACCCGCCCTGGCCAGCGCGACGGCCGTGTCCCAATGCCCGAGGTCGGAGCCGCCGGAGCCGTGAGACAGGACCACCAGACCGAATTGTCCGGGCGCAGGCTCCGCGTCCCAGGTACCGGGAAGCTCAAACGGGCCCAAGCGAACGATGCCTTCCGTCACCTCGGTCGGGTACCAGAGCGAATAAGGCATGGGCCCACCCATGGGATCGGTCGTCGTCATGCTGGTGTAGCCGACGGCATATGCCTGGTCCGACGCGCTTGTTTCCAGGGCGACGGCCGTCATCGCGGCCATGACGCACAGAACCAACGCTAGGGTCCGCGACGCTTTGACGTGGGAGCCGAACATGGCGTGATATCCGATGCGGGCTTCGGTCAGATCATGTTCCCAAGACTACATTAATAGCGCGCGATGCTCAGGTCCCATGATCCGCCGAGGTGCGACAGCCCTTGTGGTCTGTTCAACAGGCACGCTGCTGATGGTGTGAGACGTCGGCGTGCTCGCTATTGGTGTCGGCGCGCGCGTCCGGTCAGAAAGTCGAACGCGGCGAGGCCGTAGATCTGGCCGAGTGCTTCCAGTTCGTCCACGTCGACATACTCGTCCACGCCGCCCATATTGTGGGGCGTGAGACCGCAGATTACCGATGGCACGCCCTTGAAGCGGTAGAGCGCGGCGTCGCTTGATCCCACCCGCATGGTCGCGGCGGGCCGTAGTCCCAAGATCGCGTCGCCCGCATCGGTGACGGTCTTTACGATCTCGTCGCCGGGATCCGTCATGTTGACGTCGAGGTCATAGTCGATCCGGTAGGTGATGCCGGGCAGGCCGTCCAGCCGCGTGGCGATGGCATCGTTCATGGCGGCGAGAGACAGGCCCGGCGGAAACCGTATGTCGACGGTCACCGCGGCGTGGTCCGCGGCAAGGTTGCACCGCACACCGCCGCCGATGGTGCCCAGGTTGACCGTGACGGATTTCAGCACGTCCGTCTCGCCGGTGCCGCTAAGGGCCTCGGATCGTGGCGCGGCGTCGTCGATCGCCTCGGCGATTGCCGGCGGCAAGGTGACCTCCATCGTCTCCAGCGTGCGGATCGCCGCGATCGCCTCGATGAGGCGGTCGATGGCGTTGACGGTCAGGTGGGTATGGGCGCCGTGGCCGGCGATCCCGTCCGCCTCGACCGTCATCCAGATCGTGCCCTTTTCGCCGAAGCGCAGCACGTGTGGCGAGCCCGCGTCGGCGCAGATCATGGCGTCGCCAGCGGCGTGCGGATGGTGCTCCAGAAGATAGGCGGTGCCGTATTCGCCGCCGGACTGCTCGTCGCCGGTCAATGTCAGCACCAGTTCGCCCGGCCAGTGTTCGCCAAAGGCCGCAAGACATCGCGCGGCAAACACCTGGGCAGCGACGCCGCCTTTCATGTCGGCCGCGCCGCGGCCATAGACGCGCCCGTCCTTCACCTCGCCGAACGGACTGGCCGACCAGGTCGACGTGTCGCCGACCTCGAACGTGTCGAGATGGCCGTTGAACATCAGGCGGCGGCCGGGATTCTCTCCTCTCACGCGCGCGACCACATTGGTGATCGGCGGCTTGGCCGTCACCAGCTCGACATCGACGTCACCGGCAGCCCGCAGGATCTCGCGAACCTCGTGCGCGATGGCGCCGGTGTCGGCCGGCGGGTTCTCCGACGGCGTGGCGAGAAGCCGCAGCAGGATGTCGGTCGTCTCGCCGCGCCGTTCATGCAGCAGCGTTTTGAAGGCGCTTCGCGCGTCATCGGGCATGGGTATGCCTCGCGGGAGTTGGAAGGAGCATCAGAGCACCTTCGCGGTGACGACGATCTCGATCAGCCAGCCGGCATCGAGGTCGACGCCGATACAAGCGCGTTGCGGCCAGTTATCCTGAGGTCCGATCCAATCGCACCACACGTCGTCCATCTGGGGTTTTTCGGAGACGTCGCTCAGATAGACCGTCGCCTGAACCAGCCCTGCCTTGCCGCTGCCCGCCTTGGCGAGCACCTTGTCGAGTTCGTCGAGGGCATTGCGGGTTTGCGCGACGATGCCGTCAGCGCATTGCGGGTCGGTTGCGACAGCATAGACA
Organism: Alphaproteobacteria bacterium; assembly: GCA_028277285.1. Classification (GTDB taxonomy): domain Bacteria; phylum Pseudomonadota; class Alphaproteobacteria; order SP197; family SP197; genus JANQGO01. The sequence continues at coordinate 4,373 of JANQGO010000015.1, forward strand.
AGACCGTCCGATTGCACGGCGGCGCACCGTCCCGGCGCATCTCCTGGAAAGCGTTTCATGGCCTACAAGCTCCGCTCAGTCGTTAGAGGACAGACAAGCTGCCACGCAGTCTAACCGCGACAGAGGTCCGGGGCAGCGCCAGATTTTCGGTTTCGATCGAGCCCGGGCATGCCGCGCCGTTGATGAACAGCTCGCGAAACCGGCGGCCTTACTGCGGAACAAGGTTGTCCAGCTTATCGGGGTTGCGGACCATGTAGATCGTGGAAATCCGGTCATCGTCGACATTGATGCTGAATGTCAGGTCCAGTTCGTCGTCAACGAAGACAAGCATGCCCGGCCGGCCGTTGATGACGGCATCAGAAAGCCGGATCGAGGCGCCTTGCTCGCTGGACTTGCGCGCGATGCCGAGGAAGAAGCGCGCGACCTTATCTGCGCCGTAGATCGGGTTGAGCGCGGCGGTCTTGACGCCGCCGCCATCGGTGTAGAGCACGACCTCCTCCTGAAGCAGATGCTTGAGTCCGTCGATGTCGCCGTTCTCAAGCGTCTCGAAAAAGCGCGAGGTCAGATTCTTGTGGGCTTCCGCGGGCGCGGCATGAGAAGGACGACGGTGCTTCACGGCCTTCCGTGCCCTGGCAGCGAGTTGCCGGCAAGCCGCCTCGCTCTTGCCCAGGGTCTCGGCAATGTCGGCGAAAGGCAGATCGAAGACATCATGCAGTAGGAACGCCGCGCGTTCCGGTGGCGTGAGCGTTTCTAGGGTGAGAAGCAGGGCAAACGACAGGTCGTCCGCCAGCTCCGTCGCGGTCGCCGGAGAAAACGCCTCCGTCGACAAGACGGGTTCGGGCAACCAAGGTCCCACATAGTTTTCGCGCCGCACCCTCGCGGACTTCAACTGGTCGAGGCACAGGCGCGTCGCCACCGTCACCAGATAGGCTTCGGCATTCCTTATGGGCGCCGTCGACGACGAGGCCCGCAGCCACGTCTCCTGTACGATGTCTTCCGCATCGGCGCGGCTGCCCAGCATGCGGTAGGCAAGGCCGAGCAACCGCCCGCTTTGCGCCTGGAAGACAGTTTCCAGGCTGGCGGGATCGGCGCTCATGCCGCCTCTCTCATGGGATTGATGTCGCGATCGCCGACACTGATCCGCCCGCAGCTCTTGCCATAACCGAGTCCGGTCTTGACCATCGGGAACACGCGTGAGACCTGGGCCGCAAGGGTCAGCTCGATGACGGCGGCATCGCCGAAGGCGCTTCGTACATCCTCCCGCGCCGCGTCTTCGTCACTCGAGCGCGTGATGAGGGCCGAAGCGAAGCGATAGCCCAGAGCCGTATCGGACGCCATGGAGGCATGGTCCCCTGTCAGCACCGCTTCGATTTGATCCGATGCCACACCGGCTTCGCGCGCCATGTCGACGGTCAACTGAACGCAGGGGCCACAGTCTTCGTGGAGGACGCCGCAAAGGCCGGCCGCCATGTGGGCATTGGCAGGCGCCGTCTTTCTGTAGCCGGCAAGTTTCGACAGCCCGTTGAACGCGTTCATCACCTCAGGCGTCGTCTCCAGCATGTGCAGCATGTAGCCGACATCGTAATCGTAGTGTTTGCCGAACTTCAGAATCATACGTTTGATGACGTGCTTAAACATAACGCTTTTCCTTTAGCTGTACGTTGGTCGGCCAAGCGGCCCAGAGCGATAGCAAGGCGGGTATGGTGAGAATGAAGATGTCACTCAGGGGGTGGTGGACATGGCCTGTCAGGATATCCGCCAGATGAATGAGGCCATGGGCACTCAAGAACCCAACACCGGCGATGGCCGCGGGCCACAGGGAAGGCCGCCACAGGCAGGCAAACAGCGAAAGACCGGCAACGACGAAGGCGGCGCCGACGTCCTGAACCAAATGATGGTTGAACGGTCCGGTATAGGCGGCGATCGTGGCGAACCAATCCTCGCTCGCGGCCATCATGAAGCCGCCGTTGACAACGGCGAACAAGCCGTTTGCCCCTAGAATCAACCGTTTAAGTATCATCGCGTTCTCCTCTCGCCCTTAAGACGAGACAGGAGCAGCCGATGTGACAGAGGCAGGCGATTTTTCCGAGTAGCCGTAGGTTCGGAACCGCACGCACCGCCCCGATGCGGGGCTAGACCAGCGCCAACATCTCGGCGGCGACCGAGGCCGCGAGGGTTGCGGTGACGCCGGCGGGGTCGTGCAGCGGCGTCACGGTGTTGATATCCAGCGCCACGATATCGAGCCCTTTCAGGCCACGGATCAACGCCAGACCTTCGGCGGCAAGTGCGCCGCCGGGCGTCGGCGTCTGGACACCGGGCGCGACCGAGGGGTCAAAGAAGTCCATGTCGAAACACACATAGATCTTCTTGCGGCGCATCCGTTCGTGCATGTGAGCGATCAGCTTGGTCTCGCCCCAGTCTCTGACCACGTCATAGGGGATGACCTCGTAGCCAAGCGACCGCGTGTAGGCGATGTCGTTGACGGCGTTGACCGGCGCGCGGGTGCCGATGTGGATGGCGCACGTCAGGTCGACGAGGGCTTCGTGAGCGGCATGGGTGAACTGGGTCGCGTTGTCGTAGTGATCGTTTGACGCGAGCTTCGCCGAATCGGTATGGGCGTCGAAATGCAGGACCGCCACGGGGCCATGGGCTTTGTGGACGGCGCGCATCTGGGGCAGGCTGACCGAGCCGTCGCCGCCGAGCGTGAGGGGAACGCAGCCGGCGTCGAGCACTACGGCCATCGCCCGTTCGATCGCGTCAAACGCCGCGTGAATGTCGCCGGAGGCGATCACCACGTTGCCGCCGTCGACCACGCGGTCGAGCGCATCGATGTCGGCATCCTGCATGAGTTCGCCGGTCAGGATGGAAGCGTGGCGAATGGCGTTCGGTCCCAGACGGGACCCGAAGCGGGTCGACGAGAGGCCGCAGTCGAAGGGGAGGCCGAGGACGGCGGCGCGCGCACGTGCGAAGTCCTGGCTGAACGGCAGTGCGAACATCGTCGACGGCGCGGCGAAAAGGGATTGTGTCATGGCGGTCGTTTCCTCTTGTCGCCGACAGTGTCACCGATCTCGTGCGCCGACCGCTAGAGCGGATCCTGTTTTGATGGGATCGCTTCGCGATGACATCAAGACAGGTGAATCTGCTCTACTCATAGATAGAGAGCGGATTCACATGGTTAGGTGGAACCGCCAGAGGTTCCACCTAACCATGATCCGCTCTAGCCGGTTTGTTCGAACCGCCAGGGTTCATGATCGAAGTCGACCCGCTGAACATGGGGCGAGGCCGCCACGCGTTTGAGCCATGCATCGAGGTTCGGGAACCGGTCGGCGAACCATGCAGGCTCGATCTTGGCGAAACCAGCGACCGCCGGGTAGACGGGAACATCGGCGGCCGACAACGCGTCACCATACATGAACGCTTGTGTCGCGAGCCGTGACTCCAAGCCATCAAGGAAAGGTTCGCAGTCGTTTCGGTCCTGCCGCCGGTCCCGATCGGGATAGTCACTAGAGAACTTGTAGTACATGGAGGGTTCGCCGAACTCGCTGTCGTTCCGATTGGCGAGCTCTTCGGCCAGGTCGAGCGCGGCGTCGTTTGCGCCGCGCCAGGCTTCGGGGTCGTTCTGCCGCACGGCCCAGCGGATGATCTCCCAACTCTCGTCGATGACCGTGCCGCCGGACAGAACCAGGATCGGCACGGTTCCCTTCGGCGAGGCCCGCAGCATCGCGGGCGGTTTGTTCTCCAGGTCGACTTCGCGGTGTTCGACGTCGATGCCCGCATAGGCGAGCGCGATGCGCGCACGGAACACATAGGGACAACTGTCGTTGGCGTAGAGGATGGGCAGGTTCTTGGGGCTCATGGATGTTGCTCCTTTGCAGGGTTCTTGAGGGCTGCCGACAACGGGATTGATGATCAAATCTTCTTTGACCACAAAGGCGGTCACGTCGGATTCGGCTACGATGGGATATGGTCTTGCAATATCGGCACGCTATGCAAATCTGAGTCTCTCAACAAACGAGATGATCTCGGCGTATACGAAAGAGAAATTTGTCGATAGGCCATGACCCGCTCCCTCCCAGCGCTGAATGCCCTGAGGGCTTTTGAATCGGCCGGCCGGCATCTCAGCTTCACCAAGGCGGCGGCCGAGCTGAACGTCACGCCGGCCGCGGTCAGCCACCAGGTCCGGGCGCTCGAAGAGACGCTTGGGGTGCCGCTGTTCCGCCGTCTGACCCGCGCGTTGGTGCTGACCGATGCCGGTCAGGCAGCGCTGCCGACGCTTGCCCAGGGTTTCGACAAGCTGGCCCAAGCGGTCGAGCAGATACGCGCCATGAGCGAGAGCGGCGTATTGACCATCAGCGTCGGCCCGTCGTTCGGCGCCATGTGGCTGATGCCGCGCCTCGAACAGTTCCGCATTCGCCACCCTGATATCGAGATCCGCATCGACGGCACCGACCGCCGGGTCGACGTGGCGCGCGGCGACGCCGATGTCGCGCTGCGCTACGGTCCCGGCGGTTACGAAGGTGTGCGTGTCGACCGGTTGTTCGGCCAACGCAACACGCCGGTCTGCAGTCCCGC
>JANQGO010000076.1 GCA_028277285.1 Alphaproteobacteria bacterium
TCGCCCAGGCCCCGGCCCATGGCGATGCCGCAGGCGATCGCGATGACGTTCTTGACCGCGCCGCCGATCTCGATGCCGTCCAGGTCGTCGCTCTGATAGATCCGGAAGTTGGGCGAGGTCAGCGCGTCGGCGAGAACCGCCGGCACGTCGTCCGCGCCGGCGACGGTCACGGCGGTCGGCAGGTTGCGCGCGACATCGGTGGCGAAGGACGGGCCGCTCAAGGCGGCGATCCGCGCCTTGGGCAGTTCGTCGGCGGCAATGCCGGTCATCAGCTCGCCGGTCGCGAGCTCGATCCCCTTCGTGCAGACGCAGGCGATGGCGCCGGTTTTCAGCGCCGCCGCGAGGTCGTGGGCGACAGCGCGGAAATGGGCTGACGGCATCACCAGCAGCACGATCTCGCGTTCTCCAACTGCGGCCAGGTCGGCGGTCGCCCGAATGGCGGGGTCCAGGGCGACACCCGGCAGGAAGACCGGGTTTTCATGGTCGTCGTTGATCGACGCGACGGTCTCGGCCTCGTGCGCCCACAACAGAACATCGCAGCCGGCGCGCCGCGCATTGACGGCAAGGGCCGTCCCCCAGGCACCACCGCCGACAATGCCGAGCTGTGCGCTCATGCCTTGGCGCCGGCGGACGCCGCCGCGGCCTCAGGGTCCAGCGGCCAGCGGGCCCGCGCCGGGATGTCCAGCGGATCGGTTTCGCCCAGACGAAAGCGCTCCAGCCCGGCCCAGGCGATCATCACCGCGTTGTCGGTGCAAAGCCGCGGCGGCGGCGCGACCAGGGTCATGGCATGCGCCTCCGCCGTTGCCTCCAGCGCCTGGCGCAGAGCCTTGTTGGCCGCGACGCCGCCGGCGACGACCAGGGTCGATGCGACGGGATGGACGGCGTGGAACATGGCGATAGCGTTCGCCGTCCGGTCGGTGATGGTGTCGACGATGGCCTGCTGAAACGAGGCGGCGAGGTCGGCGCGATCGCCGTCGTCCAAGGGCCCTTCGGTCTCCATGGCATGGCGCACCGCGGTCTTCAGGCCGGAGAACGAGAAGTCGCAGCCGTCGCGGCCAAGCATGGGCCGGGGCAGAGAAAAGCGCGTGGAATCAGCACCTTGTGCAGCCTTCTCGACTGCCGGGCCGCCGGGAAAACCGAGGCCCAGCAGCTTGGCCGTTTTGTCGAAGGCTTCGCCGACCGCATCGTCAACGGTCGTGCCCAGACGCTGGTAGCGGCCGACTCCGTCGACGATCAGAAGCTGGCAATGGCCGCCGGAGATCAACAGCAGGAGATAGGGAAAGTCGACGCCGTCGGTCAGGCGGGCGGTCAGCGCATGGCCCTCCAGATGGTTGACGGCGACCAGCGGCAAGCGGTGCGCCGCGGCGATTGCCTTGGCTTCCATCAGACCGACGATCACGCCGCCGACCAGACCCGGCCCGGCGGTAACGGCGATGGCATCGAGGTCGGCCCAGGTCAGGTTGGCCTCCTCCATGGCGCGGCCGATCAACGGGTCCAAATGGTCGATATGGCTGCGCGCGGCGATCTCCGGCACGACGCCGCCATAGGGCGCGTGCTCGTCGATCTGCGACAACACGAGGTCGGCCAGAACATCGCCGTCGCCGTTGACGACCGCGACGGCCGTCTCGTCGCAGCTTGTCTCGATACCCAAGACGTTCATGGCGCCAATGTAGGGTGCCGGGCCCGCCTTGCCTACCGGCAGCCAAGCGATCTCTGTTGTCGACATGGCCCCGACAACGTCCTTAAGCTCATGCCATGACGGCAATCAAACTTGGCACGCGCGGCAGCAAGCTCGCGCTCTGGCAGGCCCATGCGACGCGCGACGCGCTCATGGCCGCCTTTCCCGACGATCCGGAACCGGAAATCGTGGTGATCAAGACCACCGGCGATCAGGTGCGCGATCGTTTGTTGTCGGAGATCGGCGGCAAGGGTCTGTTCACCAAGGAAATCGACAAGGCGCTGCTTGAAGGCCGCATCGACGTGGCCGTGCACTCCATGAAGGATGTGGAGACCTGGCTTGCCGACGGCACGGCGCTGGTCTCGTTTCTGCCGCGCGAGGATCCGCGCGAGGCCTTTCTTTCCGCGTCCGCGATGTCCCTAGACGACCTGCCGGAGGGCGCCAAGTTCGGCACCGCGTCGATCCGGCGAACCGCGCAATTGCTGGCGCGCCGCCCGGATCTTGAGATCGTCATGCTGCGCGGCAACGTGGATACGCGCATCGCCAAGCTCCAGGCGGGCGAAATGGCCGCGACCATGCTCGCGATCGCCGGTTTGAAACGTTTGGGCCGCGACGGCGAAGCGGCCTCGGTTCTCGATCCCGCCGACATGTTGCCCGCCGCCGGTCAGGGTGCGGTCGGGTTTGTCTGCCGCGCCGACGATACGCGAACCCGCGAGCGGCTCGACGCCATCAACCATGTCGCCACCGCCACCGAGGTAACCGCCGAACGCGCGGTCCTTGCCCGGCTCGACGGCTCGTGCCACACGCCGATTGCCGCGCTCGCCCGCGTCAACGGCGGAAGCATGCATCTGGACGCCATGGTTCTCTCGACCGACGGCCGCGAGCAGATTGTCGCCGCGACCGAGGGTCCGTTGACCGACCCGGCCGGCCTGGGCGACGCGGTCGGCCAGGATCTGCTTGAGCGGGGCGCACGGGCGTTGTTGGCCAGCGGCTGAATGCGGGTTCTCATCACGCGGCCGGAGCCCGACGCCCGGGCGTTTGCGGAGAAGCTTGCCAGCCGCGGTGTCGAGAGCGTGATCGCACCGGTCATGACAGTGGCCTTCAACGACCGCCTGGATGTCGACCTTGACGGCGTTCAAGCCGTCCTCCTGACCAGCGCCAACGGCGCCCGGGCGCTCGCCCGCGCCACGGCGCGGCGCGATCTCGATCTCTTGGCGGTCGGCCCGGCCACGGCGGACGAGGCGCGTGCGCACGGGTTCGCATCCGTCGCGACCGCGGGCGGCGATGTCGAGAAACTGGCCGATCTCGTCGTCGAACGGCTTCAGCCGGCCGCGGGTCCGCTGGTTCACGTCGCCGGCAGCGTGACCGCGGGCGATCTCGCTGGACGGCTGGAATCGGCCGGTTTTGCCGTTGAACACGCGGTTGCCTACCGTGCTCAGGCGCTGGATGCCTTGCCCGAAGCCGCCCATGACGCGGTTACCCACGGTGCCGTCCAGGGCGCGGCATTTTTCTCGCCGCGCACGGCGGCGGTCTTTGTTAAGCTGGCGCGGGCGGCGGGTGTCGAGAACCGGCTTCAGGGGCTTCAGGCCTTCTGTTTGAGCCAGGCGGTGGCCGAGGCGAGCCAATCGGCAGCCTGGGGCGAGGTTCTCGTGGCCGCGCAACCTGACGGCGGGGCGCTGATCGATCTGATATGCTCTGCCCTGAGCGACTAACTGACGGGCGCAGGCCATGCAGGACAAGGACAAGCAGACCGACAAGCCTGAGGCGGACAAGACCAAACGCGACGATGACGCGCCCTGGTCGGCCAAGCCTGACAAGAAGGACGAAACGACAGACGACGACACATCGGCGGATCAGCACGAAGTGGCGGTTGACGGCGACGACGCGGTCGACCCCGAGACGATGACCGATGTGACGGATGTCGCGGAGGAAACCGACGCCAAGGCAGACGAGACCGCCGACGACACGGCGCCGACCGAGGAGACGCTGAACGCCGACGCGGAGGCCCCGAACACCGAGACGGAGAACCCGGTCCACGAGCCGCCACCCGAGCAAAAGCGTGGTTCAT
>JANQGO010000214.1 GCA_028277285.1 Alphaproteobacteria bacterium
CGACATCGAGCACGGCCGGCACGGACGTCACGATCAGATCGGCACCGTCGATCGCCGCTTGCGCCGACTCGCTGGCCATCGCATCGAGGCCCTTGTCTCGGGCGATGTCGCAGAGCTTGTCGCGGTTTGTGGCGCCACGGCCGAACGCACGAAGCTCGCGAAGTGGAAACATCTGGCCGAAAGCATCGAGATGGCTTCTTGCCTGAACGCCGCAGCCGATAAAGGCGACGATCGCGGCATCCTTGCGCGCCAGATACTTGGCGGCGACGGCGCTCAAGCCCGCGGTTCGGATCGCCGTCACCCAATTGCCGTCCATCACGGCGAGCGGCCAACCGCTTTCACTGTCGTGCAGCACGACCAGCGAGCCGATTGCGGCGAGGCCTCGTGCGGCATTGTCGGGGCTGAGACCCAGCGCCTTGACCGCCGCATAGGGCGGGTCATCGGAAACCGAGAGCGTGTTCATGAAGTAGCGACCGCCGCCGGGCGTCAGGGCGCTCTTCGGCGCGTTCCAGACCTTGCCCGCAAGGCGGCCCTTCAGAAGACCTTCAATCGCGCCGATGACGTCATCGTTCGAGACGTCGAGCGAGGCAAGCGTTTGACTGGATAGATAGAGAAGGGGATCGCCGGCTTTCATGATGCGGTGATCGTATCAGCCGGTGCGCAAGTCACCAACGGGATCAGCGGGTCGGGACCGGTTCGTCGCCCGTATAGTCGTAGAAACCCTTGCCGGATTTCCTGCCCAGCCAGCCCGCCTCGACATACTTGGCGAGCAGCGGACACGGCCGGTACTTGCTGTCGGCCAGGCCCTCGTAGAGCACCTGCATGACCGAGAGGCAGACGTCGAGGCCGATGAAGTCGGCGAGCTCCAGGGGACCCATCGGATGGTTGGCGCCAAGCTTCATGGCGGTGTCGATGGATTCGACGTTGCCGACGCCCTCATAGAGTGCATAGACGGCCTCGTTGATCATCGGCAGCAGGATGCGGTTGACGATGAAGGCCGGGAAGTCCTCGGCGTTGGCCGGTTGTTTCTCCAGCCTAATCGTCAGGTCGCGGATCGTGTCGAAGGTTTCCTGATCGGTCGCCAAACCGCGGATCAGTTCGACCAGCTTCATGACCGGCACCGGGTTCATGAAGTGCATGCCCATGAACTTCTCGGGCCGGTCGGTCGACGCACCCAGCCGGGTGATCGGGATCGACGAGGTGTTCGAGCACAGGATCGCCTCGGGCTTCAGGTGCGGCACCAGCTTGGCGAAGATTTCCTTCTTCACCGCCTCGTTCTCGACCGCCGCCTCGATCACGCAGTCGGAGTCGCTGAAGGCCGAAAAGTCGTCGATGATCTCGATACGCTTCAGGCCGGCGTCCATGGCGTCCTGGTTGATCAGACCACGGCGAACCTGACGCTCCATGTTCTTGGTGATCGTCTCCAATCCTTTTTCCGCCCGCTCGCGTTCGGCGTCGATCAGCTTGACGTCGAGACCCGACAGGGCACAGACGTGGGCGATGCCGGAGCCCATGGCGCCGGCGCCGATAACCCCAATGGATTGGATCTCCATGGTACTAACGAACCTTCCTTTTGGCTGCTCGCGTTCTTAGCGGGCCTGAATGCCTTTTTCGTTCAGCTTGTCACGCAGCTCGGGCAAAGCCTGGAACAGATCCGCGACCAGGCCGAAATCGGCAACCTGGAAGATCGGCGCTTCCTCGTCCTTGTTGATGCAGGCGATGACCTTGCTGTCCTTCATGCCCGCCAGATGCTGAATGGCGCCGGAGATGCCGACGGCCAGATAGAGTTCCGGCGCGACCACCTTGCCGGTCTGGCCGACCTGGTAGTCGTTGGGCACGTAACCGGCGTCGACCGCGGCGCGGCTGGCGCCGACGGCGGCACCCAGAATGTCGGCGACTTCTTCCAGCATGTGGAAGTTGTCGCCCGACTGCATGCCGCGGCCGCCGGAGATGACGACGCGCGCGGTGGTGAGTTCCGGGCGTTCGCTGGATGAGAGCGCCGCGCCCTCGAAGCTCGACAGGCCGGCATCGCCGGTGCCGTCGACAGCCTCTACACCGGCCGAACCGCCGGTTTCCTCGGCCGGCGCGAACGCCGTTGTGCGCACGGTGACCAGCTTGACCGGGTCGGATGACTGCACAGTCGCCATCGCGTTACCGGCATAGATCGGGCGCACGAAGGTATCGGCGCTTTCGACCTCGATGATGTCGGAGACCTGCTGGGCATCGAGCAGGGCGGCGGCGCGCGGCATGACGTTCTTGCCGGTCGTCGTCGCGCCCGCCACCACGTGGCTGTAGTTGGGGGCCAGCTTGGCGATCAGCGGCGCGACGTTCTCGGCCAGTTGATCCTTATAGGCGGCGTCCTGGGCGACCAGCACCTTGGCAACGCCGGCGACCTTGGATCCGGCCTCGGCAACCGCATCGCAGCCATCGCCGGCGACCAGCAGTTCGATGTCGCCGCCCATCGCCTGGGCGGCGGTCACGGCATTCAACGTCGCGGGCTTCAGCTCCGCGTTGTCGTGTTCGGCATAGACGAGGATCGCCATCAGATCACCCCCGCGTCGTCATGAAGTTTATCGACCAGTTCATCGACGGAGCCCACCTTGATGCCGCCTTGGCGTTTCGGCGGTTCCGTCACCTTAAGCGTTGCCAGGCGCGGCGCCGTGTCGACACCCAGTTCGCCGGGCGTCTTCTTGGCGATCTCTTTCTTGCGCGCCTTCATGATGTTCGGCAGCGAGGCATAGCGCGGCTCGTTCAAGCGCAGATCGACGGTCAGGATCGTCGGCGTCTTCAGCGCCACGGTCTCCAGGCCGCCATCGACCTCGCGCGTCGCCTTGATGCCGCCATCGGCCAGCTCGACCTTGGAAACGAACGTGCCCTGGGCCCAGCCCAACAGGCCCGCCAGCATCTGGCCGGTCTGGTTGGCGTCGTCGTCGATCGCCTGCTTGCCCAGGATGACGATGTCGGGGCTCTCCTCGCCGACCAGCGCTTTCAGCATCTTGGCGACGGCCAGGGGCTCCAGCTCGCCGTCATGGACGACGTGGATGGCGCGGTCGGCGCCCATGGCGAGCGCCGTGCGCAGGGTTTCCTGGCTCTGCTCCGGGCCCATCGATACCGCGACCACCTCTGTGGCCGTGCCGGCTTCCTTCATGCGCACCGCTTCTTCGACGGCAATCTCGTCGAAGGGGTTCATCGACATCTTCACGTTGGCCAGATCGACACCCGACTGATCCGCTTTGACGCGGACCTTTACATTGTAGTCGATGACCCTTTTGACAGGGACCAGGACCTTCATCGCTTCCGTCTCCAGGACTTCAGGGGATTACACGAGGGCGGGTCAGGCGGCGCATTCCCGCTCATTTCGCAGGTGCGAAAACTAGGACCGCGCGGGACCGGATGTCAACGCGCAGAATCGCCAGCGTTCAAATTTGGGACAATTTCTACTGGGTGCTGCCCGGTTGCCACAAAACATCGGCTGTGCCGTTGTCATTAAGGCGTCGCGCCAGGACGAACAGATGGTCGGAGAGCCGGTTCATGTACTTGACCGCCTCCGGGTTGACCTCTTCGCCGCCGGCAAGCTCGGTCATCAGGCGTTCGCTGCGCCGCACAATCGTGCGCGCCAGATGGAGCCATGCCGCCGCCGGCTTGCCGCCGGGCAGGATGAACGAGGTCAGCGGATTGAGGTCCTCGTTCATGGCGTCGATTTCGGCCTCCAGGCGCGCCACCTGATCAGCCGTGATCCTCAGCGCGCCCGCCGCGCGCTTGGCGTCATGGGGCGTGCAGAGATCGGCGCCCAGATCGAACAGATCGTTCTGGATACGCGCCAGCATGGCATCGTCGTCGCCTTCGGTGTGCAGCCGGGCCAGCCCCAGTACGCTGTTGGCTTCGTCGGCGGTGCCGTAGGCCGCGACGCGCAGGTCGTGTTTGGCGACCCGGCGGCCGTCGCCCAGCGAGGTCTCGCCCTTGTCGCCGCCTCGCGTATAGATCTTGTCGAGTTTGACCACTCTAGCTTGAGCCGCTGGCAAGCAGGGCAAGCATGATCAAGAGCACGGTAATGGCCTGCAGGGCGACTCGGGCCTGCATGATGCGGTTGCCGTACTTTTCGTTGAACTGACCACCGGCGATAAAGCCGCCCAGGCCCAGAAACAGGACGCCTAGGGTCGAGATGGCGAGAAGAATAATGATAACAGCCATAACAATATCCTTACGCGCGCCGCGGTTACATGGATCGCCGCGCTTTGCCGATACTGTCCGCTCTTACTCCAAATGTGCGGGGATGGCTAGGCGGACGCCGCGTGGCCGCGCGACAGGGTTGCCAGCATGACACGATAGGCCTGAAAGCCCGGCACGACGGTGTCCGGCGCCTTGCCTTCGTCATCCCATCGGCGCAGGCGGACCGCGTCCTCGCAGTAGGGCTCACCGGCGAACGCTTCGGCCTGATCGCCGTCCATCACGCCGCCCTGAAGCCGCATGGTGTGTTTCGACGCGTCGGAGAGTTTGTCGTAATACGCCGGCTCGACAGCGCAGAGATACCGTTTGGCGTCGACATGAAGCCGGATCGGCTCGGTCACGCCTGCCGGCAGCACGGGCGCCAGAATGCGCGCGGCCGCCAGATCGTGACGTTTCCTGAGATCGGTCTCGTTCTCGTTGTCCGGCGCTGGATCGACGTAATAGCCGACATCATGCAGAAGCGCCGCGGCGATCAGCGCGTCATCGGCGCCGTCCCGTTTGGCGCAGGCGGCCGATTGCAGCATGTGCTCGGCGATGGTGATCGGTTCGCCCAGGTAGCTTGTTCCGGCGATCGCCGCGAACAGGGCATCCAGCTTGTCGACGACATTGCCGGGCGTCAGGCCGGACAGAAGGGCCGGCTTCATGGTTGGGCCCGCTCCAACACGCGCAGCGTGCTCTGAAGCGAGTCCTTGTCGGCGTAGCAGCCCTGGAGGTGGCGCCGGCCCGATCCGCTGACCGTCCGGCGCCCGTGCAGCACACGCTGATTATCGACGATGAAGAGATCGCCCGGTCCGGCCTTGAAGCCGACCTCCAACGCGGGCCGTTGCAGCACCGCGGCAAAGCGGCGATAGGCGCGGTAGAAGGCGGGCATCAGATCGGCCGGCAGATCGAAGGTGCCGATCGACCGGTTGTTGAAATGCACCTCGGCGACTTCGCCCTTGTCATCCAGGCTGATCAGCCGGGCGCGGGCGACGAGATCCGCGTCGTTACTGGCAAACCGGAAGGGCACGGCATGGCGGGTCAGCAGGTCGAAATCGCCGGGCGCCTCATCGCGCAGGATGGCGGCCGCTTTGAAGCCGTCGACGACGACCGACTCGCCGCCATCGTTGTCGGCGACCAGGCAGTGCAGCAGCTGCAGGCCGGGCACCGGATCGCGATACGGGTTGTCCGTATGGCAAGAGAGCCCCATCGGCGTATAGGCGAGGTTGATGGGGTCCGGTTCGGTCCGGACCTCGAAGAAGCGCCCGTAATTCGTTTCGCGCACATAGCCGAACAGCTCGGCGACGCGGCACACGGTCTCGGGCTCGCACGGGGTTTCCTTCAGGAGCGCGAAACCCAATTCGCTGATGGCCGAAAGCCAGGCGCGCTTGGCATCGTCGCTGCCGGCGACATCGCCATAACGAAACACCGGCATGGTTTCGGCCAGTTCGGCTCCCCACAGACGGCGCGGGTGGGTGGCGTGATGGGGTGCGGCATGCCGGCGCAACCAGTCGATGTCATAGCGCGCCTCGTGGCCGTCCGGCGAAAAGCGGATCTCGACCATGCCGCCACCGTTGGCGACGTGGTCGATCATGACGTCATCGTCGATATCGGTGATGTCGAAGAGCTTCTGGCCGTTGGCGTGGCGCGCGTCCGGGTTGGGCGAATTGTCACGCAGCCAGATCGCAAAAACCGTATCGCGGCGGCCGTCGCTCCAGGAGAGCTCAAGACGGTCGCCGGCATTGGTAAAACCGGTCAGGTCGGCCATGGCGGACCTCCGTTGTTGGCGCGCCGCATCATCGCGCTGTCGTCATGTCGGAGCAATCGTAAGATGCACGCGTGAGAACGGGTCGTGGCCAGGTCGAGCCGATTGCCGGTTCGATCTGGCCACGCGAATCTGCTCTAGACGTAGATGAGCCATGGCCCCGTTGCATGGCGGGCAAGGGACGGAGCGCTGGCGAGATCGTCGCCAAGCTTGATAGTCAAGTTAGCTTCATTATCTCGACCAGAGCCGGACTGGTGTGACGCCGGCCGGCACGGGTATGAGTCCGTCGATCAGGCCTCGCTGTCGTCGATCCAGGCTTCCTCGAAGATCCAGCCGTTACCGAGCTCCAGCACCGGGCTTCCCTGGTAGTTCCTCACGCGGTTGTTCGCCGCCTCGAGGTAGTTGGAGAAGAACGGGATGAAGTTGCCGCCCTCGTCGTGCAGCAGGGTGCAGGCCTCGCAATAGATTTCCTTGCGCCGGGCCGGGTCCGTTTCCTTGCGGCCCATGACAAGGAGCTCGTCGAAACGCTCGTTGCACCACGCCGTCTCGTTCCAAGCGGCGTCGCACTGGTGTGCGATGGTCAGGACCAGATCCGCGGTCGGGCGCGAGCTCCAGCCGTCGGCGCACCACGGCACCTGCATCCAGACGTCGCTCCAGTAGCCGTCCTCGGGTACGCGCTCGAGGATGATCTCGATGCCGCATGCCCGGGCGTGTTCCTGCAGCACGACCGAGAGATCGACGGCCGAGACGTTCGCCGCGTTGGAGACCACAAGCGTGGCCGAGCTGAGCCCGGTCTTCTTCCAGTAGTAGGCGGCCTTGTCGGGGTCGTACTCGTGCTGTGGGATCTCGTGGCAGTAGTCGGGCGACGCCGGATTGACCGGGAAGTCATTGGCCACGACGGCATAACCATTGCGCACGTTGTCGACCAGGTACTGGCGGTCGACCGCGTGCCGCATCGCCTTGCGGAAGTTGATGTCGCTCGTCGGCGCGCGATCACACATCATGGGCCAATTGAACCAAGCCCCCGACGGCGTCGAGAAGATGGAGAGGTGTGCGTCCTGCTCGAGCAGGCCGGCCGTGCGCGGATCGATCGCGTTGACAATGTCGATGTCGCCGGAGCGCAGGGCAGCGGTGCGCACCGTGCTGTCGGCGATACCCTGGGTCTCGACGCCGGAAAAGTGAGCGGCGTCCGATTTCCAGTAGTTGCCGAAACGCTCCGTCAGCGACTGTCGTCCGGGCGTGAAGTCCGTGAGCTGGTAAGGTCCGGTGCCCGTGACCGGGTCCGCATCCGTCCAACCCGCCGGAACGATTGCCATGTGATAGTCGTAGCCCACCACGACGGGGAAGTCGGCATTGCCGGAGTTCAGCGTGAACGTCACGACGTTGGGTCCGTCGGCCTTGAGGTCGGTGACGGCGGACAGGTAGGGCTTGGACGGGGACTCCGAGCCCTCCTTCATGTGCATCTCGAAGGAGTAAAGCACGTCCTCGGACGTCATCGTCTTGCCGTTGTGGAACTCGACTCCCTCGCGCAGCTCGAATGTCCACTCCTGGGCATCGTTGGCCGACTCCCATTGCGTCGCCAGGTTCGGCACCACGTTGATGTTGCGGTCCAGCGCGGTCAGCCTGTTGTAGACCTGGAAGGACCGAGCGATATCGGTGCCGCTGGTCATGCGCGTCGGGTTGAAGGTCTCGTCGGGGCCCGAATACTCGGTCCCGACCCTCAGAATGCCACCGTCCACCGGTTCTTCGGCGATGCCGGCGCTGGACAGCATCGTCGCCGCCGCGGCCACCCCGACGCCGAGCGCGCCTGCGCGGCCAACAAATTCGCGCCGGCTTATGCGACCGGTCTTCACTTGCCCAACCATCCACTTGATTTGTGCTTCACTCATCTCGTTGACCTCCCTGTCAGCGATGGTTTTGGCCCCCGTCAGGCGGAGGCTTCGGGAACATCAGTTGCGTGAATGCACGGCGCTGCCCTGCGCCAGGGGCGGCAGAGCTTCGGCGTCATCGCGGTAGGCGTGTTTGAGGCCGCCGTAGTAGCTCGCGACACCGGGATGGCTCGGACGCTCCGGCACAAGCTCGAACTGAAGCCGGTAGAGCAGTCGTTGGCCGATGTCGCCGGGGTCCTCGGCGAATGCCGCCCGGCCATGCAACACGGCCTTGTTGTCGATCACCAACAAGTCGCCGGCCCGAAGCTTGAACTTCAGGGCCATGCCCTCGCGCTCGGCGATCTCGTGGATGAGAGCACAGGCCTCCTCGAAACCCTCGGGCAGGGGCACGCCCATTTCCTCCGCGGCGGCCTTCTGGTAGCTGGGCAGCAGCACGCATACGATGCGTTCCTCACTCCAAGAGAACACCGGCACGTCGAGGTCGCTGACCTTCTCGCCGGGCGCCGGCGGCTCGCCGAACCAGGCCATGCGAAAGCCGTTGTAGAGCACCGGCAGGAGGTCCGGACGTTCGGCAGCCAGCACGTTGTGGATCGCGGCGGCGCTGACAACACAGGATTCGCCACCCTCTCCGGCCGGCCGAATGCAGGCCAGGGCCAGGCCATCGAGATGATCGGTGTGAAAGCGAGATCGGTTGGCGCTGCGGTAGCCCCGCCAAGCCTGTTGCAGGTTCGGGTCAACCTGCACAAGGCCCAGCTTGTCGCCAAGCCCGCTCTGCGTGGCCCGACGCCCGAAGTGGCTGCCGACCGCCCAGGCCACGACAGCGGCTTCATCCTCGTCGAGCTCGTCCATCGGCA
This sequence comes from Alphaproteobacteria bacterium, assembly GCA_028277285.1. Lineage (GTDB taxonomy): Bacteria > Pseudomonadota > Alphaproteobacteria > SP197 > SP197 > JANQGO01. Next base: position 8,715 of record JANQGO010000214.1, read on the forward strand.
AACCGCGCAACAGCACGAGGCCCCGCCCTTCATAAACCTCACGACGGGTTCGGGTCAGGGTCGCGGCGAGCTCAGGCAGTTCCTCCTCCGCGGGCGTCAGATCGGACCATGCGCGACCTTCGCGGCGTACCTGGCGGCCAAGCTCAGCAAGGCACCGCCGTTGTGCCGTCGTCAATTCGACGGTGACGTCCTCCAGGGAGCCGAAGTCGCTCGCGCGCCAAGCGAAAGGACGCTCGATCGTTGTCGTCACGATGTCCCTCATCTCAGCCTCCGAGCAATCCGTCTCAGCATTGGCAGCCGATCGCCCACTATCGCTCGACCACAAAACTCGAGTCAACTCGATTATTTATCGAGCTGCTTGTTCGGCTGTCCAGGGCTCCGCCCGGCAACCCACATGGCCACGCCGAACGCCAACCGGCAGCGTTTCCTGCAACGGGTGTCCGCCGAAGAGGTTGTGGAGCCCGATCGGCCCGGTATGGAGACGTACGGAGATCCGACGGAACGACTCAGGTCGTCCGTTCCGCTCGCGTCGCTGGCCCGCCGCTACGCGCTATTGGATTTCGGTGGCAGTGCGTCGGGGAGGTAAGTGCCCAGGTAGGCAATGCCGACCCGTATGGCCTCTTCAAGCATCGATTTCACGATTTTGTCGTGCTTGATGACCGACAGGGAGAACATGTAGTGGGTCAACTCGACGTAATAGAAAAAGACGTCCCTGGGCCGCGGAATCTTCGGAAGCTCGAACAGCCTGTCGAACACCTCGTACATCACCAGACCTGCCCGTCGCTCCTTGATTCGGTCCTGCAGCTGGAAAACGGGGGGTGTCGTCCCGCCGATAAGAAGCTTTCTGGCCGGCGGCGTGTCGTTGTACAGGGCCGCGATCTGTTCCATCTGAAAGCGCACCAACGATTGCCAGTCGCGGTTTGCCTTGGCCGGTATCGGTTGCTGCACGACATCGGCGAACTTGTGGCTCAAATCGTCAGACAGAGCCATGAAGACGTCATAACGGTTGGCGAAGAAATGATAGGCGGATCCTTCCGGTATCCCCGCCTTGTCGGCGATGTCGATGAAGGCGATCTCCTCTAAAGAATGATCGCAAAGCAGATCATAGGCCGCACGAAGTAGCGCCTCCCGCCGTTGCTTGCCGCGCCTGCGGACACCCACGTTGGTCTTGCGCAAGCCTACCTTCTGCCGTTGTGCCATGCCGATTTCCGAGATCGCTCACTCATCCGGATCAAGATGCCCAACTATGACCAATGACGATAGTCGAGGCAAACTCGAGATCGGCGGTCGCGACGCATCACCCCCGTTGTCCGTTGCCGCAAAGCCTCGCATTTGAGCTATGGTCGTGGCGCACAACTGAGGGTGCCGGACGAACCGGTTCCCGGGAGCGACGGTTTGGCGACGACACCTCACATCCTGATGATCCAGGCCGACCAGATGGCGGCGCGCTGCCTGCCGTTTTACGGCCACGACGTGGTTCGCGCCCCGCACATGCAGGGGCTGGCCGAAACCGGCACGGTCTTCGACAGCGCCTACTGTAACTTTCCGCTCTGCGCGCCCTCCCGGTTTTCCATGATGGCCGGCCAGTTGGCCTCGCGCATCGGCGCCTTCGACAACGCCTCTGAGTTCGCGTCGGACATTCCGACCTTTGCCCATGTTCTCAGGCACGCCGGCTACCGCACATGCCTGGCCGGCAAGATGCATTTCGTCGGTCCCGATCAGCTGCACGGCTTCGAGGAACGGCTGACCACCGACATCTATCCCGCCGACTTCCTGTGGACGCCCGATTGGCGCAACGGCGTGAGGGAACGGTTTATGGACCTGACGCCGGTGCGCCAGTCGGGCACGTGCCAGCGTTCGATCCAGCTCGACTACGACGAGGAGGTCGCGCACGAGGCCAAGCGTTTCATCTTCGATCACGCACGCTCGGCGGACGACCGGCCGATGGCGCTGGTCGTCTCGTTCACCCACCCGCACGACCCCTATGTCGCGCTGCCTTACTATTGGAACCAGTATGAGGATGCGGCGATCGATATGCCCGATGTGCCGTTTATCCCGATCGACGACCGCGATCCCCATGCCCGCGATCTCTCCCATCATCACGGCATGGATCTCTATACGCCGACCGAGGCGGACATCACGAGGACGCGCCGGGCCTATTACGCCAACATCACGATGATCGACGACTATATCGGCCTCATGCTCTACACCCTGGAGCAGGCGGGCATGGCCGACGACACGGTGGTCGTGGTGACGGCCGATCATGGCGAGATGCTGGGCGAGCGCGGCCTTTGGTACAAAAAGAACTTCTATGAGCCCGCCGCGCGCGTGCCGCTGATCATCCGCTTGCCCGGCCAGAAACCGTCCCGGGTCGGCGCCAATGTCTCCCTGGTCGACCTGCTGCCGACCTTCGCGGCGATCGCCGAGACCGAACTCGCCACTCTGCCGGACGTGCTCGACGGGTCCAGCCTGCTGCCGCTGATCGAGGACACGTCGGACGACTGGCCGGATTCGGTGATCGGCGAGTTGCTGTCGGAGGGCACCGCCGGGCCGATCGTCATGCTGCGCTGGGGGCGTTGGAAATACATCGCGTCGAGCGCCTATCCGACCATGCTGTTCGACCTGAAGACCGACCCCAATGAGCTGACGAACCGTGCCGGCGAATCGGCGCTGGCCGCGGTCGAGCAGGCGTTCGCGGACGAGGTCGCCCGGCGCTGGGATTTCGAACATTTGACCGCCGCCGTCATGGCGAGCCAGCAACGCCGGCTTGCGGTCGGCGCCGCCATGGCCGAGGGTAAGGCGCTGAGTTGGGACTACCAGCCGATGCGCGACGCCTCATTGGCCTATTACCGGGGCGGCGATTCGCTGAGGGGTCTCAGCATCGGCGATGTTGACGAACGGGAGACGACGGACCTTGGGTGACACGTATCTGACGACGTTGCTGCAGTACTTCGAAGAAGAGGTCGCCGGGGAAGCGTACTTCCACGGGCTCGCCGAACACTTCGACGAGCCCGGCGCCAGCGACAAGCTGCACCTGTTGGGCGAGGTCGAACGGTGCGCGGCCAACAGCGTCCGGCCGCTGCTCGCCAAGCACGGCCTTCAGCAGCGCGACGACGCGGTGCTGATCGAAGAAGGCAAGAGCCACGTCGCGCGGCACCAGGATTTGAGCTGGCACGAGATGGTGACCTACATGGTGACGCGTTATCCCGGCTATATCGACGACTTCGAAGGGCTGGAAGCCATGGCGCCGGAGGAGGACCTGCCGGCGCTCAAGATCCTCACCGAACACGAGCACGTCGCCATCGACTTCGCCAACCAGGAGCTGGCCGGCAAGGACGACACGTCGGCCATCCTGCGCCGTTACATCAACGACTGCGACGCCAGAAGGTAAAGCGTCGCACCATAAACATCATCGCGCCCCGGCCCCCGAGCCGGGGCCCAAGAACACGGACCGCGCCGTCGAAGGAACCAGCCGTGTGCATGGATCCCGGATCTCCCTACGGTCGTCCGGGATGCGGGTTCGTTGTGTCGCGCGCTACGCCCTAGCTGTTGCCGATGCGCGAGATGATGGCGGCGGCGTCGGAGACCATCTCGTCGACGATGTCGGCGACCGGTTTCTCGTCCTTGATCAGACCGATGCCCTGGCCGGCATAAAGGCACATCGCGGCCAAATCGCCGGTCATGCCGTCATAGGGATCATCGGTGCTGTAACGCAAGATCGGCTCGCCGGTCGGATGATGGGCGATGACGTCGCCCTCGTTGGGCCGTTCGCCGGGCGGCGGCCGGCCGGCTTCGACCCACGCTTCGACCGTTTCGTTGACGAGCACGCGGTGCGGCGCGTCGGGCCAGCCGATATCGAACAGCGTCGAATAGAACGTGTCGGTCTCCTTGGCGGCGAGCATCCGCTCGCTGTAGTCGGCGGGAAGCTTGTTTTCCTTCGACATGACAAAGCGCGTGCCGACCCAAGCGGCCCCGGCGCCAAGCGCCAGAACGGCGGCCAGGCCCCGCCCATCGGCGATGCCGCCGGCGGCGATGACATGGGCATCGGGCACCGCGTCGACCACGGCGGGCACCAGGACCAGCGTCGACACTTCGCCCCAGACATGGCCGCCCGCTTCGACGCCCTGGGCGACCACGATATCGACACCGGCATCGACGGCGCGCCGCGCCTCTTCCGCCGAGGCGACCGTGTGCATGGCAAGCGCGCCGGCGTCATGGATGCGCGGCACCAACGGCGCGGGATCGCCCCAGAAGGTCGAGATCACGGGAACGCCCACTTCCAGGACGTAATCGAAGTTGTCGTTCACGTCGTCATCCATCAGCGAGATGACGTAGTTGGCGGCAAAGGGACGGTTGGTACGGCGCTGGATGGCCGCGACGATGTCGCTCGTCGAATCGTTGTTCAGCCACGTCGCCTGCAGCACGCCAAGCCCGCCGGCGTTCGACACGCCGGCGATGACATCGGGCGTGGTGGAGACCGGCGCCTGTACGATCGGCCGTTTGATGCCGAGCAGTTCGCAGGTCGGTGTGGTGAGATCGGTCATCGGCGCGCCCCTGTAGAGTTATCCGCGCATCCTAGCGGATGGCGAGGGACGAAGAACCGCCGAAAAATCAGTTCGCGTCAGACAGCAGCCGCCGTGCGATGACGTGGGCCTGGATCTCCGCCGCGCCTTCAAAAACATTCAGGATGCGGGCATCGCACAGGACGCGGCTGATCGGGTACTCCATGGCGTAACCGTTGCCGCCGTGGATCTGAGCCGCGTTATCGGCCGACGCCCAGGCGACGCGGGCGGCCAACAGTTTCGCCATGCCGGCCTCTAAATCACACCGCCGGCCCTGGTCCTTTTCGCGCGCGGAAAACCAGGTCAGCTGGCGCGCGATCATGATCTCGACCGCCATCCAGGCGAGCTTGTGGCCGACGCGCGGGAAATCGAAGATGGCGCGGCCGAACTGCTGGCGTTCGCGGGCATAGCTCAAGCCCAGCTCCATGGCGTTCTGGGCGACGCCGGTGGCGCGCGCGGCGGTCTGGATGCGCGCCGATTCGAAGGTCGCCATGAGCTGCTTGAAACCCTGGCCTTCTTCGCCGCCGAGCAGATTGGCCGCGGGAACCTCGAAACCGTCGAAGCCGATCTCGTATTCCTTCATGCCGCGATAGCCGAGCACCGGGATCTCGCCGCCCTTCATGCCGTCGGCCGGGAAGGGATCGGCATCCGTGCCCGCGGGCTTTTCGGCCAGGAACATGGAAAGGCCCCGATAACCCTTCTCATCCGGGTTGGTGCGCGCCAGGAGCGTCATCAGGTTGGCGCGCGCGGCGTGGGTGATCCAGGTCTTGTTGCCGGTGACGCGGTAGGTATCGCCGTCGCGCTGGGCGCGGGTCCTGAGAGAACCGAGGTCCGAGCCGGTGCCCGGCTCGGTGAAGACGGCGGTCGGGACGATGTCGCCGGACGCGATCCTGGGCAGCCACGCCTCCTTCTGCTCGGGTGTGCCGCCGTGCAGCACAAGCTCGGCGGCGATCTCGGTGCGCGTGCCCAAGGAACCGACGCCGATATAGGCGCGCGACAACTCCTCGGTCACCAGGCACATGGCGGTCTTGTTCATGCCGAGGCCGCCGTCGGCCTCCGGCACGGTCAGGCCGAAGACGCCCATCTCGGCCAGCTCCTCGATCACCGAGAGCGGGATCAACTCGTCCTTCAGATGCCAGTCGTGGGCAAAGGGCGTGACCTTGTCCTCGGCGAAACGGCGGAACTGGTCGCGGACCAGAACGTCGTCTTCGTCGAGCCCGGCATCGCCGAAATGGCCGGCGTCGGCGGCCTCTGCGACCAGCCGCGCAATGGCGTCACGCACGGCCGCGCTGTGGCCGTCCCTCAAGAGCGCGCTCACCTCCGGCGTATAGAAGGCGTGCAGGCTGGCATCGTCGACGCCCATGTCATAGGGGCGCACGATCTCGCCCTGGCTCATCGGGATGCCGCCGGCGATCTGGGCGAGATACTCGCCATAAGCCGCCTGCAGGATCAGCGATTCGAGTTCACCCAGCCGCCCGGCGCTTTCCAGCCGCTCGGCCCAGCCCAGCATCTGGCGCAGCGCCTCGACATAGGTCGCGAGCCAAGCAAGCCCGTGGGCCGCCGTCTGCTCGCGATCGAGCGCCTTGGCGTCGACCTTGCCGTCATCGGTGGTCGCCAGACCGCGCACGGAAGCGCGCGCGGCGCCATAAAGCCCCTCGGTCGCGCCAAGCGCGCCGCGGCACTGCGGCAGCAGGTTGTCGAGGGCGGCGCTCATCCCCCTCACCCAGCTCCGGCTAGGACGCTTTCGCGTCCAAGCTTGCGCAACCCTCTCCCCCAATCCTTGGGGGCGAGGGGATGTGGGGCTGGTCCGCTATGCCCTCTCCCGCAAGCGGGAGAGGGAGGGACCCGACGCGTCAAGCGGCGGGAGGGTGAGGGCATGGCATGATCTCAACGTGAACAACAATCGCTTACGAACAGCTTGCCTTAAGGGATCACCCTTCCAGCACGTCTTCGAGCGTGCGCAGGCCCGGGCGGGGCGACTGGACGAGCACGGCCATGTTGCCGGGCTTGTGTTCGTTGGCCAGCATCTTCATGTGGGCGCGCGGGATGTCGTCCCAGCTGAAGACCTCCGACATGCAGGGGTCGATGCGCCGTTCGATGACCAGCTTGTTGGCCTGGCTCGCCTGCATCAGGTTGGCGAAGTGGCTGCCCTGAATGCGTTTCTGGCGCATCCAGACAAAGCGGGCGTCGAAGGTGATGTTGAAGCCGGTGGTGCCGGCGCAGAAGACGACCATGCCGCCGCGCTTCACGACAAAGCAGCTGACCGGGAAGGTCGCCTCGCCGGGATGCTCGAAGACGAAGTCGACGTCGTTGCCCTTGCCGGTGATCGCCCAGATCGCCTTGCCGAACTCCCGGCACTTCTTCATGTATTCGCCGTAGGCCTTGGTGTCGGAAACTTCCGGCAGGCGGCCCCAGCAGTCAAAATCGTTGCGGTTGATGACGCCCTTGGCGCCGAGCGACATGACGAAGTCGGCCTTGTCGTCGTCGCTGATGATGCCGATCGCGTTGGCGCCGGCGGTCGCGGCAAGCTGCACCGCGAACGAGCCCAGGCCGCCCGAGGCGCCCCAGACCAGCACGTTGTGGCCGGGCCGCAGAATATGCGGACGATGGCCGAACAGCATGCGGTAGGTGGTCGCCAGCGTCAGCGTGTAGCAGGCCGATTCTTCCCAGGTCAGGTGCTTGGGCCGGGGCATCAGCTGCTGGGCCTGGACGCGGCAGAACTGGGCGAAACTGCCGTCCGGCGTCTCGTAGCCCCAGATGCGCTGGGTCGGCGAATACATGGGGTCGCCGCCGTTACACTCCTCGTCGTCGCCGTCGTCCTGGTTGCAGTGGATGACGACCTCGTCGCCGACCTTCCAGCGCTTCACCTTGTTGCCGACGGCCCAGACAATGCCCGCCGCATCGGAGCCGGCGATGTGGAAATCGGCCTTGTGGACGTCAAACGGGCTGATCGGAACCCCCAGAGAGGCCCAGATTCCGTTGTAGTTGACGCCGGCGGCCATCACGAGGACCAGGACCTCGTTGCTGTCGATGTCGGGCGTCGGCAGCTCCTCCACCTGCATGGCGGTTTCGGGCTTGCCGTGGCGCTCCCGGCGAATCGCCCAGCCATACATTCTGGACGGTACATGGCCGAGCGGCGGGATTTCGCCGAGCTCGTAGAGGTCTTTTTCCGGCGCTTCGTACTCAAAAGGCAGGACTTCAGCGGCCTCAGCCATGGTCTTCACTCCGTCGTTCCATCAGGTCTCGCCCCGTGTTGCATCGCAACACGAAGCCGCCCCAGCCACCGTGGGGGCCGCAATTCTTTTTCGGCAGCGCAGCATTTGCAAGATTTTTTGCACTGCAGCATTATAAGCATCAGGATTAGACCAAAGGTGGCGAGGACGACGATGACCGAGGTCAAGCGCGACCGGCCCTGGCTGATGCGCACCTATTCGGGCCACAGCACGGCCCGAGCGTCCAACGAACTCTACCGTACCAACCTGGCACGCGGCCAGACGGGCCTGTCGATCGCCTTCGATTTGCCGACCCAGACCGGCTACGATTCCGATGACGATATCGCGCGCGGCGAGGTCGGGCGCGTCGGCGTGCCGGTGAGCCATCTGGGCGACATGGAGACCCTGTTCGACGGCATTCCGCTCGACCAGATGAACACGTCCATGACCATCAACGCGACGGCGGCCTGGCTCTTTTCGCTCTATATCGCGCTGGCCGATAAGCGCGGCGTCGACAGGTCGGCGCTGGCCGGCACGATCCAGAACGACATCGTCAAGGAATACCTGTCGCGCGGTACCTATATCTTCCCGCCCAAACCGTCGCTGAAACTGATCACCGACACCATCACGTTCTCGGTCGCCGAGACGCCGAAATGGAACCCGGTCAACGTCTGCCCCTATCACCTGCAGGAAGCCGGCGCGACGCCGGTGCAGGAGATCGCGTTTTCGCTGGCGACGGCGATCCAGATCCTGGACGACGTCAAGGCGTCCGGCGCGGTCAAGCCGGAGGACTTCGACCGGGTCGCCGGCCGCATCAGTTTCTTCGTCAACGCCGGCATCCGCTTCGTCACCGAGATGTGCAAGATGCGCGCGTTCACCGAACTGTGGGACGAGATCACCGCCGAACGTTACGGCGTCGACGATCCCAAGCTCAGGCGTTTCCGTTACGGCGTCCAGGTGAACTCGCTGGGGCTCACCGAGCAGCAGCCGGAAAACAATGTCTACCGGATTCTGCTCGAGATGCTGGCGGTCGTGTTGTCGAAGAACGCGCGGGCGCGCGCCGTGCAGCTGCCGGCGTGGAACGAGGCGCTCGGCCTGCCGCGTCCCTGGGACCAGCAGTGGAGCCTGCGCCTGCAGCAGATCGTCGCCATGGAGACGGACCTTCTGGAGTTCGCCGACATCTTCGACGGCAGCACGGAGATCGCCGCCAAGGTCGCCGAGCTGAAGGACGAGGCGCGCGCCGTCATGGCCGATATCGCGGCGCTGGGCGGCGCGGCGGTCGCGGTCGAATCCGGTTTCATGAAACAGGCGCTGGTCGAATCGAACAGCCGCCGCGTCGCCGATATCGAATCCGGCGACAAGCCGGTGGTCGGCGTCAACGTCTTTACCGAAAGCGCGCCCTCGCCGCTGACCTCCGGCGATGACGGCGGCTTCATGACCGTCGCGACATCGGCCGAAGACGAGCAGATCGCGGCCATCAAGGCATGGCGCGAGGCGCGCGACGGCGCCACGGCCGAAGCCGCGGTTAGCGCGCTTAAGGCGGCGGCGGCGGAAGGCCAGAACATCATGGAGCCGTCGATTGCCTGCGCGAAGGCCGGCGTCACCACCGGCGAATGGGGCCGGGCGCTGCGCGAGGTGTTCGGCGAATACCGCGCGCCCACGGGCTTAAGCGCGGCCGGCGCCGCGCCGGAAGGCGGGCTGGAGGAAGCGCGCGCCCATGTCGAGGCGGTGTCCGGCCGGCTCGGCCGCCGGCTGAAGCTGCTGGTCGGCAAGCCGGGCCTGGACGGCCATTCCAACGGTGCCGAGCAGATAGCGTTGCGCGCCCGCGATTGCGGCATGGAGGTGGTCTATCAGGGCATCCGTTTGTCGCCGCGCCAGATCGCCGCGGCGGCCCAGGAGGAAAGCGTGCACGTGGTCGGCCTGTCGATCCTGTCGGGCGCCCATATCCGCCTGGTCGCCGACGTCCGCAAGCTGATGGAGGAGATGGGCTGCGGCGATGTTCCGGTCGTCGCCGGCGGTATCATCCCGGCCGAGGACGAGGCGGCGCTGAAAGCCGCGGGTGTCGCGGCGGTCTATACGCCGAAAGACTTCGAACTGACGCAAATCATGAAGGACATCGCCGACCTCGCCGAGGCGCAGTTGCCGACGGCTGCGGAGTAGCGGTCCGGAAGACTATGCTGACCGATCCTCGACGGACTTAGGGAGTGACCATGATGATGTCACGAAGCGCGGGCCTGTTTGCCCTTCTCCTTTCGCTAACCCTGACGTCCGGCAGCGCGCTCGCCGAACAGCAGTGGCCGGATCTGCTGGGCACGTGGGAGGGGCATACCGAAGCCATTGCGTCGGGAAACACGACCCATGCCGGCAGCGGTGCCGCCGAGACGCCGCGCCTGGTCGACACCAAGTTCATCATCCATGTGAACCACCAGGTCGGTAAGAGCTTTTCCGGCACCATCGAGTCGGAAGGCACGCACGGTCAGAAGTCGCACTTCGTCGGCACCTTCACCGACGGTCAGCACACCGCCAAGGTGGTCGACAAGAGCGGCGTCCACGAGTTCCACCTGATCGGCAAGAACGAGGCGAAGTTCTGCTACACCGAAAGCTACCACGATGGTCACGCCATCGGCTGCGGCAGCTTCCACCGGCTGCTGCAGTAGGCAGTGTCTGGCGTGGTTGGCTTTTTGAACATCGCCGTCTGAAGGACCACATTGCGCTCTTTGTTCAGCCGTGGCGTCGACCTTGGCAGCCAGCTCATTCGTCGGGCGAAACCGACCGTGGGAGATCGGTGCCCTCATCCTTTTTGATGTCGGCCTTTTCTTTTTTCGCGGCGAGCCGAGCAGCCTTCTTCGCCGCCTTTTGTCGCTCCCGCTCGGCTTTCTCAAATCGGTAGTTAGGCTTTCTTGCCATCAACATCTCCCTTGATTGCGCGAACGGGGACAACACCGTGATCGCTTCTCGTCACGCGGTCAGTACGAGAAGAATGTCTGCGTACCACGCACAGTTCAGTCCGAGCACCTCATCGAGCACGACGTCTCGGGTTCCGACATCGAGCCGTGCCGAGTGAACGCCAAGCAGCAGCCACGGCAGATCGCCCAGCGCCGGCGCGGACTCTGCCACGCGCATCACGACCGGTGCACCGCTGGTACCGCGGTGTGTACGAGCATCGGTGAGAAAGTATCCCAGGCCCTGAAACCGTAAGCCAAATGAGGATGCCACAACGGCTTGGCGGACGACCGGCATGTGATGCAGTGTGTCATGAAACCCGAGCGGAAAGCCCACGACAAGCAGGCTGGTCCCGACCTCAATCTGATTGGCCGCGTTGTGCAGGTGATCGGGCGTGAAGGCCCGGTAAGTGGATTCGGCCGGCATTGCCGCACGTTCGATCTCTATCACGGCCACGTCGACCTCGCCGGCGGCATCGATGCCTTGGCGCCAAAGGCTCTTGCCGTTGTGGTAGAGCGGCACAGAAAAGCCTGTCGATTTGGCGAGGTTGTCGGGATCGGTATGCAGTTCGATTTCGACGCGATCGGGAAAGTGATCGCTTGGTGCATCGACGACAACGTGCCGGCTCGTGACCAGGAACAGCCGTTCACCGCGCTCGAAAAAGAAACCGCTGGCATTGGTCAGCGGGCGATCACCGACGAACGTGGAGAGGCGTCGTGCGGTCAGCAACAGCGGTTCGATCATCGGCCGATCCGTTCTATCTGCGCGCTAGCTCCCGGAACGATACCATCCGTTGCAGACGCTCATCCCACAGTACGCAGGACATCGCCTTGAACGCCGACCACAGGGTCATCACCGGCACGTCACGGAAGTCAGGGATACTGTCATGACACTGCTGCAGACGATAGTTCGGGATTTTCGGGCTGAGGTGATGAACGTGGTGAAGACCGATATTGCCTGTAAACCACTGCAGTACACGCGGCAGGCGCAGGTAGTTTGAACCCTTGAGCGAGGCGCTAAGGAAGCTCCATTCCTTTTGCCGCAGCCAGGCGGTGCGGTCCGAGCGGTGTTGGATCGAAAACAGCCAAACGCCGATGATCGAAGCCAGAACGATGATGGGCAGTTGCACTTCGGCGAGTGGTCCAAATCCAACGGCCCAGCCAACGCCAATCGCCAGAGCGATCAGCGCCAAATTGGTCAAGTAGACCCCGACACGCTCCCAGCGCCAGTGCGCTGGCAAGTCGAAGGGAAATCGATAGAGGATCAAGAAGACAAGGGGTGGCACGACCAGATTGGCGACGATCGGATGACGGCTGATGCGGTACCAGCGTTGCTGCCAGGGCCCCAGCGATCGGTATTCGTCGACGGTAAGGCACGAGGAATAGATGTCGGCGCCGGACTCGCGGCGGTCCAGATTGTTCCAGCTGCCATGATGGCCGGCATGCTGGCGGCGCCACGACGGATAGGGCGTCAAGGTAAACAGGCTGCAGAGAAGACCCAGCGCGTCGTTCATCCAGCGCGACCGGAAGAACGCGCCGTGTCCGCAATCGTGCTGGATGATGAACATGCGGACCAGCAATCCCGCAGCAAGCGGGGCAATCGCAAGAGAAATCCAAAAGGAGACGCCGACGGTCGCGTACATGGCCGCACAGGCCGCGAGGTAGCCCCCCAATGTCACCAGGATCTGCGTCAGGCTCTCGTGAAGAACGGGCGCCTGGAACCGCGAGACCTGTCGTCCGATCCTGCGAACAGCAGCCATATCCCGGTCCCGATGGCGCGTCTCCATGCGCGTCAGCACCGCATGTCACGTCTTTGCGCGCCGTGCGCAAGCGTCGCGCAAACGAGGCCCGCCGGGGGCGGGCCTTCGAGATATGTCGGCGACGTCACAACGCGTCAGTTTATGATCGTTAGATTCTCGGCCGACGTCTTGCCGTTCTGGTTGCTCTGCAGCTCGTAGCTGACCTTCTGGCCTTCGCTGAGGCCATGCAGCCCGGCGCGCTCTACCGCAGAGATGTGGACAAAGGCATCTTTGGAGCCGTCCTCCGGCTCAATGAAACCATAGCCTTTGGCACTGTTGAACCACTTCACGGTTCCTGTCGTCATAGATTTTCCAATCAACGTGTCATGCCCGCCGGGCACAGCGCCCTGCGGGTCCGGGTCTACCGAAATCTTTTGGAGAACGGTAAGGGTCGCCGTTGCGGTCTTGCACATCGTGTGTCGTCGCACGGCTGTCCTACCGCATTACATGGGTCGCACCGCGAAGAATGTCAATGTGTGCGTGCGCCGCAGCCGATCTGCATGCACGCCGTCACGTTCTGCCAAATGGAGCGCTCAGACGGCGGCCATACCGTCGGCTGCGGCACCTTTCACCGGCTGCGCCAACAGGACATTGGCTGAGCCGTAAGGGCCGCGACTGTTGTTTTGTGGGCTGCTCAATGGGCAGGTTGAACACATCAAGCAAGCCGCCATGTCAGGTCGGCCCACACATACCAGGCACCGAAGCCGCCCCACATCGCGGTAATGAACCAAAAGAGAACCGGGTTCTGGCGCCGCGTGATCGTCTCGACGATGAAAGCCTGCCCGCCTTGAATGCTTGTCACGGCCCAGTAGACGAACAGCACGCCCCAGACCCAGTACCACTCGTAATAGCTTGCCACCGCGAGCACGACGAGCGCGACTGCCGTGAACCACTTGATGTTTTTCATCGCTAAGCTCTCCCAGACGCAAGCCCCTTCTTATGACCACGCGTCACTAGTAGATGATCAATCATGAAAATCTATGGGTGCGGTAATAGATTGTCAAGTATGACAATGTATGAGATACTGTCTCACCCGTTGGGATGATCTTGTGGCATCGTGGGTCTATGGCCGACAGTGCCGATCGCTCTTGGTCCAAGGAGTCCGTGATGGCCGCACAACGTGAATTGCCCGCCGTGCCCCGACAAGTGCTGCCGCGCGAGGCGTATGTCGACGACGCGTGGTTTGAGCGGGAGCGCCATGAGCTGTTCGCCAACACCTGGTCGTTCGCCGGCGTCACCTATGACTGGAAAGAGCCCGGTGACTTCAAGACGGTTCAGGCCGGTCCCTATCCGCTGGTCGTCTTGCGCAACAAGGAAGGCGAATTGCAGGCGTTCCATAACCTCTGCCGCCATCGCGGCACGGAGCTGCTGGAGGGCTGCGGCAACACCGGACGCTCGATCGTGTGTCCCTATCACACGTGGACCTATGAGCTGGACGGCACGTTTCGCGGCATGCCCAAGGAAAAGATCTGCTTCCCGGATATCGACAAGACGAAGCTGAACCTGAAACCGGCAGCGCTCGGTGTGTTCAAGGGGCTCGTCTTTGTCCACCCGTCTGCCGAGCCCGACGAAAGCTTCGAGACCTGGCTCGCCGACCTGCCCGGGGTCGCCTGGCCGCACGACATCACGTCATCCGAACTCAAGGAAGGCAGCGCCGACGTCGTCTACGAAATGAAGTGCAACTGGAAGGTCTTCTTCGAGAACGCCATCGACGGCTATCACCTGGCGTATCTGCACAAGAACACGCTGGGCGGTCCGGTCGCCGACAAGAACCTGTGGGAGACCCATGGCCGCCACCTCGTCTGGTACTCGACCGAACAGGACGGCAGCAAGAACCGGCTGCCCAAACTCGTCGACGATCATCTGGCCGCGTCCGGCGCCAAGAAGGTCAAGGGCGCGGAGGAACCCGGCTATGGCGGCGTCTACATGCTGTTCCCGGACATCGCGATCACGACGAGCCCGTACTCGTTCTCGCTCTCCAAGCTCGAGCCTATCGATGCGAACACCACGTTGCTGACGCTGCGCGCGTGGTCGGTGCGCAGCTGGCTGAGCTCCGAAGACAAGATCAAGGACATTCCCGGCTATGACCCCGAGAGCGGCCGGATCAAATCCTCCCATTGGAAGGTACATCCGCTGGAGACCGAGGACTTCCAGACCGAAGACGTTTGGGTGTGCGAAAAGATGCAGCGTTCGCTGCATTCGCCGGCGCATCAGGTCAGCACGCTCGCCCGCGGCGCCGGGGGCGAGGCGCCGCTGACGTTCTTCCAGCAGAGCGTCCTGGACTTCGTACCGCTGGAAGCCATGCCGGCGGCCGCGGAGTAGCCGGCTTAAGAGACGATCAGGCATGAGGCCAGCCGTCACGCTACAGCGTGACGGCAATCACGCCGTTTACGCGGCGAACTGACGGTTTTTTGACACTTTTGCGTGCGCTGTGATCCCAGTCACGCGCCCGGCACGGCGGCCTGGACCATATTCAAGGCAGCGGACAAGGCGTTCTGCGACCTTGGAGTTGGACACGATGAGAAACACGGCCCCGCCATATGTACGCGACGACATTGTCGCGGTGCAGTTGGACCTCGACCGGATCGAAGCGCAGCTTGAGTTTCTTCGCGCGACGTTGATCGAACTGCTCGGCGACGATGCCGAAGCCGTTTTGCGCCGGAACAGCCAGTCCGAGGTTCCGTACGTCGCCTAGACGGATCTAACCGCCCCGTGGCCCGCCCGGTACGCGGCAGGCCAGCACCATACATTCCAGCATCACACAGCCGGCCAGATAGGCGGTCATGCCGCCTTGATCGTGGGGCGGGCTGACCGTGTTGATGTCGAAGGCCACGAAGTCGAGGCCCGCCAGCGCCTGCAGGAAACCGAGCCCCTCCGCCGCGGTCCAGCCGCCCCAGGTCGGTGTCGCCACGCCGGGCGCGCAGGACGGATCGAACGTATCCATGTCGAAGCACAGATAGACCTTGCGTCCCTTGAGCCGTTGGTGAAGGTCCGCGATCACCGCGTCGAAACCCTGGGCGCGCAGGTCCCGGTCGGGGATCAAGGTGTGGCCCAGGCCGCGCGTATGCTCGAACACGCCGCCCATGAAGATCGGCCCGCGCGCGCCCAGATGAATGGTGGCGTTGGCATCGATCAGGCCTTCCTCGGTCGCGCAGGTGAATGTCGTCGCCGTCGTGTGACGATCCTGGCCGACGATCGGGTAGGCGTCGGTATGGGCATCGACATGGAGCAGGGCGAGGTCGGGATAGACCCGCTTCATGGCGCGCAGCTGGGGCAGGCTGACCGATCCGTCCCCGCCCATGGAGAGTGTCTTCAGACCGCGCGAGACGATGCGCCAGCTCGCTTCTTCCATGACCTCGAAGGATTGCTCCAGGCGTCCCGGCGAACACGCGGCGTCACCGCAGTCGATGGCGCCCAGTTCCTCCAGCGGGTTGAAGTCGGCGATCGGCGGCTGATAGGGCCGGACCAGGCCGGACTGTTCGCGGATCGATGACGGGCCCAGACGCGATCCGATGCGGGTCGGATGCACGCCGCAGTCGAACGGCATGCCGAGTACGGCAAGCTGCGCACCGGTCAAATCATAGCAGTTCAGCAATCCCATGAAACCGCCGGTCGGCCGGTAGATCGCTGAATCGAAGATCGTGTCGGTCATGATGGCCTACCCTCTGTCGTCGCGGCGAAGCCTAGCCGATCGCCGCCGTCGATGCCGCCAATTGCTCGGCCATGGCGATAACCTGCTCGGGCGTGTAGCCGGCTTCGCGCAACGCCTGGATCGTGACGGCGCGGTCGCGCTTGGCGAACCGCTTGCCGTCGGCATCGAGCAGCAGCCCGTGATGATCGTAATCCGGCGCGTCATAGCCGAGCAGCGCCTGGAGCATGCGATGGATCGGCGTGGCGTGGTAGAGATCGCGGCCCCGGTTGATCAGGGTGACGCCCTGCAGATGGTCGTCGACGGTGACGGTCAGGTGGTAGCTCGCCGCCGTCTCCTTGCGCGCGACCACGACATCGCCGTTCGCCATGGGATCGACGGCGACCTCGCCCCCGGCCTTCTCGCGCCAGAAGAGCGGCCCTGTCAGCGCCGCGGCCTTTTCCATGTCGAGACGCAGGGCGTAGCTTTCGCCAACTTCGATGCGCCGCTGGCGTTCCTCGTCGCTAAGGGGCCGGCACGTCCCCGGATAGATCAGGCCGAGCGGGCCGTGGGGCGCGCTGGCGCTTGCCCTGACCTCGTCGCGGATCTGGCGGCGCGTGCAGAAACAGGGATAGACAAGACCGGCTTCCTGAAGACGGTCGAGCGCGGCGCGATAGTCGTCCAGGTGATCGGACTGCCGGCGCACCGGACCATCCCAGGTAAGCCCGAGCCACGTCATGTCGTCGACGATCGCCTGTTCATATTCAGGGCGGCAACGGGCGCTATCGATATCCTCGATCCTGAGCAGGAAACGGCCGCCGGGCTCGGCGCGCGCGGCGCGCCAACCCATCAACGCTGACCAGGCGTGTCCGATATGCAGCAGGCCGGTCGGGCTTGGCGCGAAGCGGGTGGTTACCACCCCCGGACTCACGACCCCGGCCCGTGCCGAGCACCGACCAGCGCGGCAATGCCGAACCCGGTGATCAGCGCGCCGGCGATCCGGTTGAGCCACATCATGACACCGCCGGTGACGCGCCGGCGCACCAGTGTGACGGCGCCGCACAGCACGATCCACCACAGCAACGATCCCAGGAATACGCCGGCGGTCATGGTGATCGCGGTCGTGTGGTCGCTGCCCGGTTCGACCAGTCCCAGCCCGGCGAAGATCGCCGCGAAGGAAAGAATGGTCATCGGGTTGGTGATGGTGAGCCCCAGCATGGTGAAGAACCCGCCGCCCGGTCCGCGCTCACCGGCCATCGGGCCGTTCTGACGGCTCTCCTTGAAGAAGATCCTCAAGCCCAGCCAGACCAGGAAGGCGCCGCCGACCAGGCGCAGCCAGAACTGGTGCTCGATCAGCGCCGTGCTGATGGCGGTCAGGCCGAACGCCGCGACCGCGCCATAAAAGCCGTCGGCGGCTGCGATGCCCAGCCCGCCGGAAAGACCTGCCGCGTAACCTTGCGCCAGGGTTCGCCGGATCAAGATGACACTCATCGGCCCCATGGGCGCGGCGACCGCCAGGCCCATGGCGAGGCTCTTCAGGAACAGGGCGGGATCGATCATCGGGAACCCTCGTCGAACGAGGTCCCCTCTATAGAACGCTCGCGGCGCGGCGTCAGCCGTCGAAGACGGCGTTCAGGAAGCGGGTCCAGTCGGAAATGGCGCGCTCTCGGATCTCGTCGTCACGGCCGATCAGGTAGCCGTCGGGGTCGCTGCACAGTCCCAGGATGATCTTGCGCATGAAGGGTCCGCTCATCGGCAGCCACGAGCCGGCGTCGTACACATCGCCGTCGTCATCGACATAGAAATCGCAAGGCGCGAGGTTGCGGCCGATGGCGCGCGGCCCGGCAAAGCGGCCGTCCCACTGATGGTAGGCACCGTCGTAGTAGACTGTCGTGACATCAGTACCGCCGTCCTCCAGTTCGCTGGCGACGGCGCTGCAGCGCTCGGGATCGACAATGGCGTCGCCTGTGCCCGCCAGCATCAGCAGCGGCGCGCCGGTCGCGCGGTTGTCCTCGAAACTGGCGATGCACGGCGCGTAGAAGGCGACATGCCCGGCAAAGCGCTGGCCGTCCGGCGCCAGGCGTTCGGCGACCGTCTCGTAGGCGGCATAGGTCGCCGCCATGCCGCCATAGGAAAAACCGGCCAGGACCACCTTGTCGCCGTCGACCTGGGGCAGGGCATCCAGATAGGTCAGGGCGGCGAAGGCATCGGCCAGCATCGCGGCCTCGGTGATGTTCAACAGGCGGTCGGTGAAGCCGGTGGCCAGATCGCGACGCGCGCCGAAGACATCGACCACCATGGCGGCGACGCCCAGGCTGGCCAGTTGATGGGCATAGGCAGGCTCGCGCGTCTGCAACACGCCGGCCGCCCCGTGCAGCAGGACGACGGCGGGGACCGGGTTGTCGGCCGACGCATCCGCCGGCATGAAGAGGGCCGCCGCCGCTTCCGTCGGTGGCGCATCGTCGGGATCGCCGACATCGGCCAGCGTGAACGGCGTGCTGCTGGCCAGCGCGACCGGCTCGATCAACACCGCGTCATCGCTCTGCGCATCAGGCCAGGCCGCCGGCAGCTCGGCGAGCGCCGGCCCGGCCATAAGACAGGCCGCGAGAACCAACATAAAACGACGGACAGGCACGACTTCACCCTTGCTAACCATTGGTGCTAACGATACCCAAGTTCGATGGTAATGAGGGCTACAAGATGACGTTATCAGGACCGGTGGTGCCGCCGCGCCAGGGGGAACCGCAACAGCTCGTCGTGCTGTTGCACGGCTGGGGTGCGGACGGCAACGATCTGATCGGCCTGGCGCCCGCCTTGCAGCCGACCTTGCCGCAGGCCCGCTTCGTCAGCCCGAATGCGCCCGACCCCTGCGACCAGAACCCCATGGGCCGGCAGTGGTACAGCTTCGCCGACGAACGGCCGAAAAAGCTGAAGGCCGGGTATGAACGGGCGGCCGGCATGATCAACGACTTCGTCGACACCGAACTGGCGCGGCTCAAGCTCGACGATAGCCGTCTGGCCCTGATCGGTTTCAGCCAGGGCGCGATGATGTCGCTCTATGTCGCGCTCCGCCGCGCGCGCCCTTGCGCCGGTGTGGTCGGTTGCTCCGGCATGATGATCGATGCGGAAGGTCTTGATGGCGAACTCACGGCGCGTCCGCCGGTCTTGCTGGCGCACGGCGACGCCGATCCGGTTGTGCCGGTCCAGTCGCTTCAGGAGGCGGTCGGCGTGCTGGCCAAACACGACATCTCCGCCCAGTGGCATGTCAGCAAGGGCGTCGGCCATGGCATCGATCCCGGCGCCTTGGAGGCCGGCGCCGCGTTCCTGAAGACCGCCTTCAACGAAGCCGCGCGCGGCACGCCGGCGGCGTAAGCCAGGATTCGCTGACGCCGATCGCCGTTGGTCAGCCGATCGCCCGGTCGAGGACCATCGCCGCGGCGGCCAGCGCGCCCATGTGGATCGCCGTGTTGACGTTCTGGTGGCCGGCATAGAGCAGGTCACCGGCGGCATAGAGGCGATCGATGCTGGTCCGGTATCCGTCGTCGACGGCGACGTAACCGTCCCCATCCAGTTCGGGGCCGAGCGCGGCGACGAGAGCTGTCTGCTCTTGCATCGGCCATAAGACGAGCGCGGACCGGTCGGCCCGGGTACCATCGTCCAGTTCGACGGCCTGCAGAACCGAACCGTCCCCCTGCAACCCGACGACACGGCGGCGCTCGACGACGATGCCATTCGTCGCCAAGGCCGCCTCGCGGTCGGCGTCCAACGTGATGTCGGGTTCCAGAAACAGCATGAGGTCGTCGGTCCAGGTCAGATAGATCTCGGCGACCTCGGCCATGACCGCACGATTGACAAAGACGCCCCAGCGCCCGCCGCGCAGTTCATGGCCGTGGCAGAACGGGCAATAGATGACGCTGGTGCCCCAATAGTCTTCTAGGCCCGCGATGGACGGGAAGCGGTCGACCATGCCGCAGGCCAACAGGACGCGCGCCGCCCGCGTAGCCGTGCCGTCTTCCGCGGAGATGATAAAGTCGTCGTGGGCGTCGCGCTCAAGCGCGGTGACGGTTTGCGACACGAAACGGGCGCCGCCATAGCCGTCGATCTCCGCCATTGCCGTTGTCTTGAGCGCTGCCGGCGTCGTCATCTCGCGTCCGAGCAGGCCGCCGATGCCCGGCGACGCCGCGTTGCGCGGCGGAGTCGGCGCGTCGAACACGACGACGGAGCGCAACGAGCGGACCAATGTCAGTGCGGCGGACAGCCCCGCCGGTCC
>JANQGO010000277.1 GCA_028277285.1 Alphaproteobacteria bacterium
CCGTCCGCTTAATCGCCATCTATGCAACTCCCACCGTTCAAACTAAGAGAATCACAGCAAACAACCATTACGCAACAGGCCCTCAAGGGGCGAGGGACGACGGGAGGCAACCGGTCCCCTCCCTCGTGATCGGGAGAGGAAGGGGCCAGACGCGAAGCGTTGGGAGGGCGAGGGCCGGCAGCCCGACGCCGCGCTCTAGCGCTTGGCGACGTCGGCGTAAGGCCCGCCGGTCAGGTCGGCCAGTTGGTCGGGCGTCAGTTTGAAGACCGCGTTCGGCGTGCCGCCGGACGCCCAGATTTCATCATGCTGCCGCAGATCGTCGTCCAGCAGCACGAGCGGCGCCTGGCTGTGACCGATCGGCGGGACACCGCCGATGGCGAAGCCGGTGGCTTCGCGCACGAAGTCGGCATCGGCGCGGCGGACCTTCATGGCCAGCAGGCGGCCGACCTTCTTCTCATCGACCCGGTTGGCGCCGCTCGCCACCACAAGGACGGGCCGATTGTCCTCCCTGGTGCGGAACAAAAGCGACTTGGCGATCTGCGCGACTGTGCAGCCGATGGCGGCGGCCGCGTCCTCGGCGGTTCTTGTACTCTCGTCGAACTCCAGCACCTCGAAGCCGCCGCCCAAGAGATCCTGGACGCGAAGGGCGGTGGGGTTGGTCGCCTTTTTCATGCCTCTCTCGCCTAGCCCGTTGATTGCCGCCTAGTGCAAGTACGCCGCAAACAGGTCCCTTATTCGAGACAACGCATCTTCCGCTGCCTCCGCATCGTAGTCGCCCCAGACGCCATCGGACTCCACCCAATCAAAAGCATGGGTCGCGCCTGGGTAGATCACGAGTTGATAGTCATGGTCTGACTCGCCGACCAGTTCCATCGCTTCACAATACGGCGACCGCGTCCAAACATCGGCATCGCCGATGAGAATGAGTAGTGGTGCGTCGACACGGCGAAGCTGAAACGGACAGCCGGGATAATAGGCGACCGCCGCGGCGAAGGGATCCGGCCTCACCGGTTCGTGGAGCGATTCGTTGGTGATGGCTTTCAGCACGGTATTGCCGCCATGCGAGTAACCAACGACCCCGATCCGGCTGCCGTCGACAATTGACAGGCCGGCGAGGAAGTCCTTACCGGCATGCGCATCGCGCGCGCGTGTCGCCGGCGGGGCAACGAACCCGTTTCGTCCGTGGCAGGCATCGTCGATACCGCGCGGGCCGAAACTGTCAATGATCAACGTGACATAACCCCATGAGAGAAAAGGTCTGGGATCGTAACCGGCAGCCGCAAACGGATACGCGTCATCCCAGGAGCCATTTGGATGCAACCCCTCGCAGCCGTGCAGGAGAATCACCGCGGGGAACGGCCCGTCGCCTTCAGGTACGTTGAGTTTGGCGCGCAACGAGATGGTGTCGCCGGCATAGCTCGTCACGGGAAAGGAAACGACGTCGCCTTCGGCCCGAACCGCACTGACGAACAAGCAGGACGCCAATGCGGTCACCGCAATCAACGCGATGACGTGGTGCGTCCGGCACGCCATGCTAACCCCGCAACAAAGCCTCGACGGCATCTTTCGTGGTGCCGGAGGTGAGGCCGCCGCCATAGACGAAACCGATCGCGCGCCGGTCAAAATCGGTCAGCCAGTCGGCGGGGTCGTCCCAGGACATCACGCTCTCAACGCCGTTGCCCGGCACGCCGACAAGACCCAGTGACTTCATCGCCTCGCGCGCGATGCCGCGGCCGATCGTCGTCTCGTCTTTCGACGTCACGAACATCATGGCGCCGGCAATGCCGCGCTCGAAGCTGAGCACGGAGATCTGGCCGAAGTTTTCCTCGTCCTGCTGTGCTGCGATGAAATCGGCGGTCCGCTTTTCCCGCTCCTCGGCGGTCGCGCCGGGAAAGAACTTGGCAAGCAGCTCGGCGTGGCGCTTGACCGCAGACAGGGTATCGCTGGAGACAACGAAGATGACGTTCACATCACCGCCCTCGCGGTACTCCGCCTCCAGGTTCGAGGCATCCCGGATCTCCTCCACCAGCGCTTCCAGGCAGGGGCGGCCGGCTTCGCTGTCATCCTCGGCGATGACGAACCGCGGCACGGCCTCCCAGCGGACCATCTGCCGCAGCCCAAACTCGCCGTTCGGCATTTTGGCGAACATCAGATCGATCAGGGCGGCCTTTTCGTCTTCGGTGAAATGCGGGCCTACCAGCGAGGTGTTCATCATTCTGTCCTACCCAACAAAATGGCGCCGGACCTGTGACCCGACGAATTGCATGGATGATACAGCGCCCCGTTCATCCTATCCTGGGCTTTCTTCACATACTCCAAAGCAGAGGACAACCATGCCGGAACGCGTATTACAGATGACCGATCCGCTGCATGACTATCTCGTCGACGTGGCCGTGCGCGAACATCCGGTGCTAAGCGCTTTGCGCGACGAAACGGCGGCGATGCCGATGGGAATCATGCAGATTTCGCCGGACCAGGGCCAGTTCATGGCGATGCTGGTTCGCCTGACCGGCGCGCGCCGGATCCTGGAGGTCGGCACCTTCACCGGCTACAGCTCGCTCTCCATGGCGCTGGCTTTGCCGGACGACGGCACCATCCACGCCTGCGATGTCAGCGACGAATACACCGCCGTCGCCCGCCGCCATTGGGCGGAGGCCGGCATCGCCCACAAGATCACCCTGACCTTGGCGCCGGCAACGGAAACCCTGCGCGGCTTCCTGGATGACGGCATGGCCGGCAGCTTCGACTTGATGTTCATCGATGCGGACAAGGCGAACTACGACGCCTATTACGAACACGGTCTGGAGCTGGTGCGCGCCGGCGGCGTGATCCTGGTCGACAATGTGTTGTGGGGCGGCTCCGTTATCGATCATGCCGACCAGGACGACGACACCGCCGCGATCCGCGCGCTGAACGACAAACTGAAACACGACGAGCGGGTCGACGTCACGATGCTCTCGATCGGCGACGGCCTGACGCTTGCGCACAAACGCGCATCCTGACCACCTGACCAGTTCCCTCGCGCAAAGGTTGTCGGGCCCGTATCGAGAAGCCATCATGGATCCGCTGGGCACGGCAGCCTTGACGATGTGTCGGGGGAGAGGATCATGAGGAAAGCCTTGAGATTGGCGGCGATTGCCGCGTGCGCTGGCGCAGCACCGTGGGCCATGGCGGTAGCCGACGAACTCGCGGTGTCCGGGTCCGCGACCTACATCCAGAACTGGGGCGAAACCGTTATGTTGGACGACGGCAGCAGGCTGGAACGCTCACACCTGAAGACGATTCTTCACGACGACAATCCCGACAGCGCGATCAACATGAACACGCAGGACTGCACGGGCACGGCCATCTACGACGCAGCCGGCAGTTTCGTCATGAACAGCGGTCACTGTCAGGCCACAGACCTTGACGGCGACCATTGGTCCATGTGGTACCACCACACGCCGGCGGGCAACACCTGGGGCGTCATCGGCGGCACCGGCAAGTTCGCCGGTCTAGCCGGCGGCGGCACCACCGTCATCGAGACCGTCCATGGCGACGGCCGGCTTTTCCTGACCTACGAAGGAACCGTCACCATACCCTAGCGCGCTGGAGAAACGACCCTGAAGCAGCACAGTCGCGGACCGCCAACAGAGAACCTGAAAAGGAGAACCCCACCATGGCGCCTTCTTCGGACTCCACGACACAGACCGCCCAATGCGGCTGCGGCGCTTTGGAGGTCACGGTCAGCGGCGAGCCCAAGCACGTCTACACGTGCAGTTGCCTCAACTGTCAGCGTGAGAGCGGCAGCGTCTTCACCTACTGCGCGATCTATCCCGAAGCGTCTGTTTCGACCGAAGGCGAGTCGAAGGCGTGGCGGCGCACCGTGCCGGAATCCGGGCGCTGGCTTGAATCGGGTTTTTGCCCGAACTGCGGCGTGACCGTGATGTTTCGCATGGAGGCGTGGCCGGACGTGGTCGGCATTTCCGTCGGCTGCTTCGCCGATCCGACCTTCGCGCAGCCGTCAAACCACTACTGGGCCCAGCGTAAGCATGCCTGGTTGTCCGTGCCGAAGGGGACCAAAGCCGAAGCAGCATCATAGGCCTGACCTCTCGAGGGGGCGATGGCCTGCGGCGGGTCCATTCCCGGCCCGCCGGATCTTCAGCAATGCCGTTGAGGCGACCTCCCGTACCGGTGTAGCGTGGCGCCCGGTTGCAAGGCCGCGCTTGGCCGCTCGCCGGTCAAGCAAGGCGCCTTTTGGGGGGAGGCCGCAATGACGCTGCAAGAGCTGTTCTTTACGTTCTCGGGACGCATCAACCGCGCGACGTTCTGGACGCGCGCCATGCCCGTCCTTTTCACCTATGGCATGATCACCAATGTCGTCGCGGTCATCGAGATCAACAACACCGGCTATTACGGCCCCTTCTCCATCATCTTGAGCCTGATCGGCCTGTGGCCGAACCTGGCCGTGATGGTGAAACGCCTGCACGACCGCAGCCGTTCGGGCTGGTTCATCCTCATCGGCCTCATACCCGTGGTCGGCCCGATCTGGCTTCTCGTCGAGGTATGGTTCCTGGCCAGCAAACCAGAACCCAACCGCTTCGGCGAGGTGCCGACAAACACAGCGACAGGTTCGGCCGTCGCCATCGCGATCGTTACCATCATCATCGCCATGGTCGTTGCCGTGGCGGTCGTCTTGTCGGTGGTTGACTTCAGACGGCCGCTCACCGAGGTCATGCCCGAGGCGACGTCCGTTGAACCGTCGGTGACCGTGGATGGGGTCATGCCCGATGAAACGGTCTCCACCGAAGACAGCAACAACTAGACCACGCCCGCCGGCGGGCGTGGCGGGCTAGCTGCCGACGACCTCGCACAGCGGCGCCGTCTGATCGGGCGTCGTCATCATCAGCGTGCAGGTGTCGTAACCCTCATCTCGCAGAACGTCGTCTACAGTTGCCAGCGTTGCCGCGTCCAAGGTCGGGGTGCGGGCCAGGATCCAGCCATACTCACGCGACGGATGGCCGACCACCGACCACCGGTAGTCGGGATCCAGGCCGATGATCCAATAGTCGCCGCCGGTCGCCCACACCCACTCGCCGAAGACATCGACGAACGTCACCTCAAGCTTGCCGTCCGCGGGATCGCCCTGGAACCGCGCCCGGCCGTCAGCCTCGTCAAACGTACCGTCGACCGTCTCGCAGCGGTTGGTGACCTTGATCAGGTCATCCTCGCCGGGCCCATAGGTCGCGGTCGTGTTCGCCACGCAGTCGCGCTGGAACCACACGGGGATCGCGGCGACCTGATGCCACTCGCCTAGATAGCGGTCGACCTCGAAACCGGAGACGGTCTCCATCGACTGGTCGCTGCTGGAGGCACACGCCGCCAGCACAAGGCCGGCGGCCAAGACGGCGCCGAGGCGGGCGTGCCGCATCAGTTTGGCAGGTGTCACAGGTGTCTCCCGCTGCGGGTTCTTGTTGTTTGGACCCGGTTTTACGCAGCGCGCGGCCAGGTCGATCAGTCATGGATGTTGGGTTGCGTAAGCGCGCGCGCAATGCGCCCTGCTCAAGGGGCGTCAGAAAATGTCAATCCCTTCTCCGCCATCACCTCTTCGAGCGCGGCGAGCCCGTTCATACCGGTCGGCCAGCCGGCGTAGTGGGCAACGTGGATCATGACCTCCCGCAAGGCCTCCGGCGTATGGCCAATGTTGAGCGCGCCCGTCAGATGAGCGCGCAACTGCGGGCCATGCGAGTCGGCCGCCAGGATCGCGACGGTGATCAGCGACCGATCCTTGACCGGCAGCGCCTCGCGCGACCAGATGTCGCCGAACAGATTATCGCGGGTGATCGCCATCATGTCCTTGAAGGCAGGCCGCGTCTCTTCGCCGCCGCGCGCTCCAAAGAGCTGCTCCATCACCTTCTGACCCTTGTCGTGATCACCCATCGTGCTGCTCCCATGCTGTGCCAGATCCCCGAGCGCCGGGGCAAGGACGGAAGCAGATCAAGAATCCGCAAGGGGCGCAAACCCAATTGCGAAGGGCGAACGGCCGCTACCCCGTCTTCTCCGCGTGGTGGCAGGCGACCAGGCGGCCGGCGACATCGCGCAAGGGGGGCGTGTCGGTCTTGCAGATGTCGGTGGCCAGCGGGCAACGGGTGTGGAAGGCGCACGCCTTCGGCGGGCTCAGCGGCGACGGCAGCTCACCCTTCAGCGGCACGCGCTCGGCCCGTTTCTTGGGATCGACGCGCGGGGTCGAGGCCATCAGCGCGCGGGTATAGGGATGGCGCGCGCCGGCGAAGATCGTCTTGGCCGGCCCCTGCTCCACCGGCCGGCCCAGATACATCACCATGACCTCGTCGGCGATGTGGCGGACGACGGAGAGGTCATGGCTGATGAAGAGATAGGCCAGGTCGAATTCGGTCTGCAGATCGTCCAGCAGGTTCAAGACCTGGGCCTGGACCGAGATATCGAGCGCGGAGACCGGCTCATCGGCGACGACGATGGCCGGGTTCAGCATCAACGCGCGCGCTACCGCGATGCGCTGGCGCTGGCCGCCGGAGAACATGTGGGGATAGCGATTCAGGTGCTCGGGCCTTAGGCCCACCTTGGTGATCATCTGGCGCGCGAGGTCGCGGCGCTCGCCGCCGCTCATCGAACGGTTGACGACCAGCGGCTCGGCCAAGATGGCGCCGACCTTGCGGCGCGGGTTGAGCGACCCATAGGGGTCCTGAAAGACGATCTGCACCTGATCGCGCAACGCGGCGACGTCGCTCTTGTGCGCCGTCGCGATGTCATGGCCGTTGATCGCCAGGTGACCGCGGGTCGGCCGCTCGATCATGGTGACGAGCCTGGCCAGCGTCGATTTGCCGCAACCGGATTCGCCGACCACCGCCAGCGAACGGCCGCGCGCCAGGGTGAAGCTCACGCCATCCAGCGCCTTGACCGTCGCCTTGCCTTTCAGGAAGCCGCGCGTGACCTCGTAGTGGCGCGCGAGATCCCGGGCCTCCAGGATAATCTCGCCGGTCATGTCAGCACCACGTCCTCGCGCGGGAAGTAACAGCGTACATGACCGCCGCGGTGGTCTTCCAGCGGCGGCGGCGCTTCGTTGCACTTGGCCGCGGCGAACCGGCAGCGCGGCGCGAACAGGCAGCCCGGCGGGCGATCGTGTGCGCCGGGCACCGTGCCGGGAATCGCCGGCAGCCGCTGCTTGTCTTCGGCGCGTTCGGGCAATGCCTCCAGAAGCGCCGCCGTATAGGGGTGGCCGGGCCGGGCGAAGAGCGCCTCGGCGCCGCGTTCTTCCATCACGTTGCCCGCATACATGACCGCGACGCGACGGGCGGTCTCGGCCACGACGCCCATGTCATGGGTGATCAGGATCAGCGTCATGCCGCGTTCGCGCTGCAGCCGCAGCAGCAGGTCCAGGATCTGGGCCTGGATCGTCACGTCCAGCGCGGTCGTCGGTTCGTCGGCGATCAACAGGCGCGGGTTGCACGAGATCGCCATGGCGATCATGACGCGCTGGTTCATGCCGCCGGAGAGCTGATGCGGAAACGCCGAGAGCCGTTGCGCCGGATCGGGAATACCGACCAGGTCCAACAGTTCGATCGCGCGGGCACGCCGCGCCCGGCGGTCCAGTTTTTCGTGGACCCGCAACTGCTCCATGATCTGGAAGCCGACCGTGAAGCAGGGGTTCAGGCTGGTCATCGGCTCCTGGAAGATCATCGCGATATCCTTGCCGACAATGCGGCGGCGCTCGCGTTTGGAGATGCCGAGCAGGTCACGGCCGTCGAACGCCAGCTTGTCGGCGTGCACGATGCCGGGAAACGCGATCAGGCCCATCAGCGCCAGCGACGTTACCGATTTGCCGGAACCGGACTCGCCGACCACGCCCAGGACATCGCCCTCCTCGATCGTCAGGCTGACGCCGTCGACCGCGCGGAAACCGCCGAACTCGACGCTGAGGTTCTCGATTTCGACCAGCGGCATCGGTCTAACGCTTCAGCTTCGGGTCGAGCGCATCGCGCAGCCCGTCGCCCATCAGGTTGAAGGCCAAGACGGTGATCAGGATCGCCAGGCCCGGGAAGGTCACGACCCACCAGGCGCGCTGGATGAACTGCAGGGCATTGGCCAGCATGGTGCCCCATTCCGGTGTCGGCGGCTGGGCGCCCAGACCCAGGAAACCGAGCGCGGCCGCATCCAGGATGGCGCTGGAGAAACCCAGCGTCGCCTGCACGATCAAAGGCGCCATGCAGTTCGGCAGCACGGTGACGAACATCAGCCTCAAGGGGCCCGCGCCGGCGACACGCGATGCCGTGACATAGTCGCGCCCCAGTTCGGTCAGCACGGCACCGCGGGTCAGGCGCGCGTAGTGCGGTATCACCACGACGGTCACCGCGATCATGGCGTTGACGAGGCCGGGGCCCAGGATCGCGACAATGACAATCGCCAGCAGCAAGGCCGGCAAGGCGAGCATGATATCCATCAGCCGCATGATCGCGATGTCGATCAGACCGCCGAAGAAGCCGGCGACCAGACCCAACGTCACACCGACCGCAAGCGCCAAGGTGACGACGACAACGCCGATCATCAGCGACAGCCGCGCGCCATAGATCAGCCGCGATAGGATGTCGCGCCCGACATCGTCGGTGCCCAGCAGGAAACGCGGATCGCTGCCCGCGACCCAGGCCGGCGGCGACAGAAAGGCGTCGCGGAACTGTTGGCTGGGCGAAAACGGCGCCAGCACCGGTGCAAAGGCAGCGACGAAAATGAGCGCGATGATGATGATGAGCCCCAGCATGGCGCCGCGGTTCTGGCGGAAGTAACGCCAGAACTCGGCCACCGGGTGCACCGGCTTCGCCGTCGGCTCGATGACCTCGGCAGGGTCACTGGCATTGACGCGGTCGGTCATCGCCTGTTCCTCAACCCGCGTTCGGTGACGTGGCGGATGCGCGGGTTGACGACGCCGTACAAGACGTCGACCAGCAGGTTGACGGTCATGATGACGGTGGCGACCAGCAGCACGCCGCCCTGCACCGTCGGGTAGTCGCGCCGCCTGACGGATTCGATCAGCCACTTGCCGATGCCGGGCCACGAGAAAATGGTCTCGGTCAAGATCGCGCCGGCCAAGAGGATACCGGTTGCCAGGCCGATCACCGTGATGACCGGGATCAACGCGTTGCGCAACGCATGCACGGTCACCACGCGCAGCGGCGACAGGCCCTTGGCGCGCGCCGTCCGGACATAGTCCTCGTTCAAGACCTCCAGCATGGACGAACGCGTCATGCGCGCGATGATGGCGAGCGGAATCGTGCCCAACGCGACCGCCGGCAGGATCAGATGGCGCACCGCCGACCAGAACGCGCCGTCCTCGTCGGACAGCAACGTGTCGATCAGCATGAAACCGGTTTCGTGGTCGACCCAGTAGATCGCCGAGATCCGCCCGGAGACCGGCGTCCAGCCGAGATTGATGGAGAAGAAAAGGACCAGCAGCAGCGCCCACCAGAAGATCGGCATGGAAAAGCCGGTGACGGCCACCCCCATGACCGCGTAGTCGGCTGCGGTACCGCGTCTGACCGCGGCGATCACCCCCAGCGGCAGACCGATCACGACCGCGAAGATCATGGCGCAGACCGAAAGCTCGACGGTCGCGGGAAAGCGGTCGAAGAACTCACGCAGGACCGGTTGTTTGGTGACGACGGAATTGCCGAAATCGCCTTCCGCGATGCCGGCCAAGTAAAGCCCGTACTGCTCCAGGAGCGGCTTATCGAAGCCGAATTTGGCTTTCAGTTCGGCGTGGCGCTCCGGCTCGATGCCCCGCTCGCCGGCCATCATCTCGATCGGATCGCCCGGCACCAGGCGAATCAACGCGAAGGTCAGAAGCGTCACCCCCAGGAACGTGGGGATCAGCAACCCGACGCGTCGCAGAATGAATCGCAGCATGACCTAGTTTTATCGGCAACGGGCGGCGGATGCATGTGGCATCCGCCGCCCGCGGCCAGCAGCGCCCCCTAGTGGCCCTGCTTACTCGGCAAGATCGACGCCATAGAACGGATGGCCGCCGAAGGGGTCGATCCTGTAATCGATCACATCGTTCGTCATCGGCATGAAGACGATGGAATGGGCAATCGTCACCCACGGCGCCTCTTCCTTGAAGATCACCTGGGCCTCTTGATAAAGGCGCGTGCGCTCCTCGACGTCGCTGCTCTGCTTGGCCTGCTGCAGCAGATCATCGAACGGCTCGTGACACCAGCGCGCGCGGTTGGCGCCGGTCGCCGCCGCACAGCCCAACAGCACGTGCAGGAAGTTGTCGGGATCGCCGTTATCGCCGGTCCAGCCCAACAGCAGCATCTGATGCTCGCCGTTCTTCGAGCGGTCCAGATACTCGCCCCACTCAAAGCTGACGATCTCAGCATTGATGCCGATCTCGGCCAGGTCCGCCTGCATCATTTCGGCCATGCGCTGTGCATTCGGGTTATAGGGCCGCTGCACGGGCATCGCCCACAGATCGGTCGAGAAGCCGTCAGGATAGCCGGCCTCGGCCAACAGCGCCTTGGCCTGCTCGGGATCGTACTCGTAATCGACGATATCGTCGTTATAGGACCAGATGGTCGGTGGGATCGGGTTCTTGGCGATCACGCCGGCGCCCAGATAGACCGCCTCGATGATTGCGTCGCGGTCGATCGCCATGTTGATGGCCTGGCGCACGCGCGCGTCGGTGAACGGCTGCTTCTCGGTGTTCATCGCCAGATAGCCGACGTTCAAGCCTTCCTGCTGCATCACGTTGATGTTCGGATCGGCCATCATGGCTTCCAGGTCAGCCGGGTTGGGATACGGCATGATGTGGCATTCGCCGGCCTGCAGCTTGTTGTAGCGCTGGGTCGGATCGATCGTGATCAGGAAGACCAGCCGGTCGACCGGCGTGCGGCCCCGCCAATAGTCATCGAAAGCGCGGAAGTCGATACGTTCGTCCTTCACGTAACGCACCATCTGGAAGGGGCCGGTGCCGATCGGCTCCAGATCGAACGTCTCCGGCGTGCCGGCCGCCATCATGGCGTCGGCATACTCCGCCGACATGATGGTGGCGAAATCCATGCCCAGGTTGGCGATCATCGGGGCCTCGGGCTGGTTCAAGGTCATGACCACCGTCATGTCGTCGGTCTTTTCGACCGACTTCAGAAGGTTCGGCATGTCCATGCCCTGGAAGTACTCGTAACTGCCGCCCGACACATTGTGGTAGGGATGCTCGGGATCGAGCTGGCGGTTGAAGCTGAACAGAACGTCATCGGCGTTGAAGTCGCGGGTCGGCGTGAAGTTATCGCTTGCCTGCCACTTCACACCGGGACGCAGGTAAAAGGTATAGACGAGACCGTCATCGGAGACGTCCCAGCTTTCCGCCAGGGCCGGTACGATATTGGTCGAACCGCGCTCGAACTCGACGAGCCTGTTGAAGACATTGCGCGATGAAGCGTCAAACGTCGTGCCGGACGTGTAGAGCGAAGGATTGAACCCTTCCGGGCTGGCTTCCGAGCAGTAGACAAGTGTCTTCGCTGCTTGGGCTTGGCCCGCGGCAATACCAAAGGTAGCCAGCGCCGCGACTAGCGCTGTCAGAATCTTGTTGTTCATGTTCCCTCCGTAAGACGAATGACAGGGGCGAGTACATCGCGCGTCATTCAACCACCCTTCATTGCCCCTAAAGAGTGATTAAACCCTCGCTGAATCGGGGTCAACGGATGTATGGCTCGTGTAAACTTGCCGTTACGGAGAAATGAGGCGCGAAGAATGCATACGATATGCAAGTAATGCATCCGTCAGTTTCTCGCCACACAACCATTAATGTTGTAACCCATCATGCGATAAAACTTCTGAACGTCATTAACGTACGCCATCCATCCGGCGGCACGATGCCGGAAGGCGCGCGCTTCATTGATGGTCCGTCGCGCTGAAGCGACCCATTCATGCTCGGACGCGAGCGAAATCGCGACGAAACCATGGATAAGGATGCCGAATGATTGGCGAAGCGACTTGCGGATGACGTTGTCCGCAAGGAACCTTTGAAGCTTTCCAGAGGAACCGCCTTGGCGCGCGGGTGCAAGGGGGAAAAATGTCGGGGCGGCTTGCTCGAAGACGGCGCACAGACGTAAACACGGGGCAACAGCCGCCATTGATCGTGGGAGACATCGCCATGCTGAAGGTCTGGGGACGCGCGACATCGTCGAATGTGCAAAAGGTCATGTGGGCGATTGGCGAGCTTGGCCTTGACCACGAACGGATCGATCTGGGCGGCCCCCACGGCGGGCTCGATACGGAAGCCTACGGCGTTCTCAATCCGAACCGGCGCGTGCCGACCCTGGAAGATCGCGGCCGCGTCATCTGGGAATCCAACGCCATCGTGCGCTACATCGCCGCGCAGTACGGCGCCGGCAGCCTGTGGCCGGAGGATCCCGGCGAACGCGCGCTGGCCGACATGTGGATGGACTGGGCGACGACAACGATCCGCGACGACTACGTGACGGTTTTCTTCGGCCTCGTGCGTATCCCGCCCGAACACCGCGACATGGACGCCATCAACCAGGCGATCGTTCGCTTGAACGGAATCTACGCCAAGCTGGACGCCCACCTTGCCGGGCGTGACTTCATCGCCGGCGATCACCTGACCATGGGCGACATTCCCGCCGGCATGACGCTGTTTCGCTACTACGACATGCCGCTTGACCGCCCGTCGCTGCCCAATCTGGAAGCGTGGTACGCCCGCCTTCAGGAGCGCCCGGCCTATCGCGAGCACGTCATGGTGAGTTACGAGAGCCTGCGCAACGACACGATCCCGCAACGGGACTGAGACGACCATGACCTCGCGCGACGGTCCCCTGCAGAGCTGGTACGACATCCACGAGGCCCTGCGCAACGAGTTGCCGCGGCTGCGCGCTATGGCAGGCGAGGCAAGCGTCGACGATGCGGAAGGTTTGCAGGCTCTCTCCGACGAGGTCGTCTTTTTCGCCGACGTGTTGATGGTCCATTCCCTGTCGGAAGACGGTGTCGGCTTTCCGATCATGCGTAACCGCGGCATCGAGGTGTCGCCCGAGCTGACCCAGGATCACCACCGGGAGCTCATGCTGATGTACGACATTCGGCGCGCATGCCTGGAGCTGCGCTATCACGACGACGGTCAAGATGTCGCCGATGCCCTCGCCAGGGTCCGCCGGCTTCTGGAGGAGGCCGAAGCAGATCTGCTCGCCCATATCGAGGCCGAGGACGGCGACGTTATCCCACGCGCCGCCGCCGCGCTCTCCCATGACGACCAGATGGACCTTGTCATCAAGATGGTCGCGCACACACCGGCCTGGCTCGGGCCGCGCCTGTTGCCCTGGATGATCGCCAACATCTCGCGCGACCACCGCGTTCAACTGCTGAAGGCATGGCGCGACGCGATGCCGCCGGCGCTGTTCGAGACGCGCGCCCGCGTCATACGCGACGGCACCGAGGCCGCTCTGTGGAACGACCTGGTATCCGAAGTGCCGGACCTCGCCCGCTTGACCTGAGAGCACGACGATCGTGGTCACGATCAGGTCACAGGCTTCCGGCACACTCCTTCGACGGTGTTTGTTGGCTGCGCCTTCGTGTTGCGGGCACAACGGTGACCGTCCAGGATGGCGGCGATAGCCGGGAGTTCCAGATCATGCCGCTCTTGACCACGACCATCGGCGCCTTTCCCAAACCCGACTATGTGCCGCGCCGCGCCTGGTTTCACGATGTCGCGGCGGTCGGTGAGGCGGACGGCGAAGGTCTGAGCGAGAACGAGATTCTCGCCATCCACGACCGCGCAACCGCCGACGTGGTCGAGGCGCAGGCCGACGCCGGCATCGATATCCCGACCGACGGCGAGGTGCGTCGCGAGAACTACATCCACTACCACTGCCGCCACATGACCGGCTTCGAACCGGAAACGCTGACCGAGCGCGCCATGCGCAACGGCGCCTGGGTCGACGCGGTGCCCAGTTTCACCGGTCCGATCAAGCCGACCGAGCCGTTCCTGCCGCGCGACTACAAGGTCGCCCAGGCCGTCACCGACCGCCCGGTGAAGATCACCGTCCCCGGACCGCTGACCATCTCCGATTCAACCGCGGACCTGCACTATGGCGACGTGAAGGCCTGGTGCAGCGATCTGGCCGACGCCTTGAACGCCGAAATCCTGGCCTTGGCGGACGCCGGCTGCCGCCACATCCAGGTCGACGAGCCGCTGTTCGCACGTCTGCCGGACCAGGCTCTCGACTACGGCGTCGAGAACCTGCAACGCTGTTTCCACGGCGTGCCCAGACAGGTGACGCGCACCATGCACATGTGCTGCGGTTATCCCGACAAGCTTGACGAGACCGACTATGTGAAGGCCGATCCCGACGTGTACCAGCGGCTGGCCGGCGCGCTCGATGCGGCGGCGATCGACGCCGTCTCGCTGGAAGATGCCCACCGGCACAACGACCTGTCTCTGCTGGAGAAGTTCCAGTCGACCAAGGTGATTTTCGGCGCCGTGGAAATCGCGTCGAGCCGGGTCGAGACCGTCGAGAGAATCCGCGCACGGCTGGAACAGGCCTTGCAGCATATCGATGCCGACCGGCTGCTCGCCGCGCCCGATTGCGGCCTCATTATGCTCGGCCGCGACCTCGCGGTCGCCAAGCTCAACAACCTGGCCGAAGCCGCCCACAACATTCCGACATAAATAGTTCCCAATTTGACGGGATGACATGGCAACCCCATCAACCGGGAAACTGTTTCGACGAACAGATATCGAGCGGATTCACGTGGTTAGAAGGGAACCGATCATAGGTTCGCCGCGAAACCACGACCCGCTCCGGAGCGGGGGCAAGGTGTGACCGCCGACACATTGAATCGGCGCATGGCAGACCCACATATTCGGCAATTCTCCGACGGTGTCGGCCGCCCACATCATGGAGCCCGGGACGTTCATGAAACGTCTTGGTGACGGCCAGCCCAGCGAAAGGAGTTCGCCATGAAGAAGTTCTTCAAGAAGCATGATGCGAGCCACGCTCGCAACACAGACAAGTATGACCAGCGCGACCACGCGGGGTCGAACGGCGCTACCGTGACGGGCGCCCTGATCGAAACCGTCTGGAACCCGTTCTTCGTGCTCGGCCGCCGCTAAGGCGCCACCAACCACCCCACACGCATTCCGGCCGAGCACAACGCAGAGCCGCGATCCAGGAACACGGAACCTGTCGCGATGGCGACGGTCGCGGCAACAGCGGTGTTCATAGGCCCCGGATCTCAGTCGTGCCTGTGGAGCGACACAGGACCGACACCTCGTCCCTCTCACATCCCGGGCTTGACCCGGGATCCATGAACACGGGCGGTGCCATATGGGCCTCGGTCCGTGTTCATGGGCCCCGGATCACGTCCGGGGCACGGCGGTGTTTATGGAGTGATTCGCAGCCGACCCGTCCTCCCTCACGCATCCTGGCGCCACGGTCGCCGGATCACGTCCAGAAGGTCAGGGTTGTATCTTGTCGGCGACCGGCAGGATGATCTCGGGCGCGTCTGTGAACACCGCATCAACCCCGCGGGCGTAGAGCGACCGGGCTTTCGCCGCATCGTTCACCGTGTAGCAGACGACCTGGCGCCCGGCCGCCTTGACGGCGCGGATCTGCGCGTCCGTCACGTGGCGTTCGGAAAAGTGGACGGAGACGGAGCCGAGGATGCCGGCGCCCAGCGACCATTGCCAGCGCGAGCGGCGCCAAACGTTAAGCCCGGTCGGCAGATCGGGCCGCTCCTGACGGAAGCCCATCAGACAACGCAGCACGAAGCTTGAGACGAGCGGCCGCGGCCGGCCCGGCGGCCACGCCTCGTCCAATGTCGCGCCGACAACGCGGCCGGTGCGCCAGGCTTCGCCGGGGTTCGTCTTGATCTCGATGTTGGGCCGCATGCCGAGCTCGTGGATGGCATCGAGCGCCTCGGCCAGGGTCAGAACACTTTCACCGGCAAAACGCGGGTCGAACCAGGCGCCGGCATCCAGCCGTTTCAGTTCGCTCACGGTCTGCGCGACGACCGGGCCGGTGCCATTGGTGGTGCGCTCCAACGTGTCGTCGTGCAGCAGCACCGGCACGCCGTCCCTCGACAGGCGCACATCGAACTCAACCCAGTCGAGGCCGAAACCGGCCGCCGCCTTGAAGCCGGCCAGCGTGTTCTCCGGCGCGTGCGCGGCGACTCCCCGGTGACCGATGACGCGCGGCAGCTCGATCAATCGGCGCCTCAGGCGATCAGGGCGTCCTGGCCGCGCTTGGCCAGACTATGGGCGATGATCATGCGTTGGATCTCCGAGGTGCCTTCCCAGATACGGTCGACGCGCAGTTCCCTATAATAGCGTTCGGCGACATTTTCACGCATGTAGCCGCGCCCGCCGAAAATCTGCACGGCGCGGTCGGCGACCCGGTTGGCCATCTCCGAGCAATAGAGTTTCGCCATCGAACACATGGCGTGCTGCACCTTCACATCCTCGCCGTCATCGATGGCCTGCGCCAGACGGTAGACCATCAAGCGCCCGGCCCAGAGCTCCGTCAGACAATCGGCAAGCGGAAACTGGACCGCCTGGTTCTCGAAGATCGGCTTGCCGAACTGAACGCGCTCCTTGGCGAACGCCGTCGCCTCGTCGATCAGGCGGCTCGCCGCGCCGCAGCAGCGCGCCGCGATGCCCAGCCGCTCCTGACGGAACCACTCATAGGTCCAGGTGATGCCGTTGCCGTCGGGGTCGATCAGGTTGTCGGCGGGCACCTTCACGTCCGTAAACTTCATGATCAGATGGTGCGAAGGATAGGTGTGGGTATAGGCCGGCGTCCTGACGGTCTCGACACCGGGTGTGTCCTTGTCGAGATAATACAGCGCATGTGTGCCGTCCTCCAGCTTTGCCTGAAAGATCAGAATGTCGGCCCTGTTCGCGCCGGTAACGTGCCACTTCAACCCGTTCAGCACATAGCCGTTGCCGTCCTTCTTCGCCGTCGCCTCGATGGCGTCGACATCGGAGCCGGCACCTTCTTCCGTGATCGCGTAACACTCGTTCTTCGCGCCGGTCAGGAGGTCCTTAACGTAGTGCTCCATCTGATACTCGGTCGCGGTGTGCAGCAGGAACGGCGACATATCGTGATAACACCAGCCGAGCCCGTTGGTGGTGCGCCCGATCTCTTGCTGGATCACCGCGATCTCGATCATGGAGAGTTCGGCGCCGCCGTGCTCTCTCGGGATCGACGGCATGAAGAGACCCATTTCCTTGGTCATCTCTTTGTGTTTGGCGCGCACGTCGTCGGGGATCTCGCCGTCGTTCATTTCGGCGTGCACTTCCCAGGGAATCAGTTCGTTGTCGACAAAGGGCCGCAGTTTCTCCTGCCACGCGCGGGCGGCTTCAGGCAGCGGATAGGACATGGGTGACGCTCCTTAAGGGACGATCGTTCGTTTGTGGTGTTGTCGCGCCTACTCTGCGGCGTTGGCGAAGCCCTTCGCAAGGCGCGCGTTGACGTCGGCGACCGGCTCATCGGCCGGCGGCGTTTCCAGTGACGCGACCGGCAGACGCGCGCGTACCTGGTTGTGGAAAGCGGCCAGGCACGTTTCCTTTTCCGAGAAGTAGCCGGTCGTGTAGGCGCCGGTGCCAAGGCCTTCCTGAACGCGCAGCACAAGCTGGTCGTCCTCGTTCTGGACCTGGCTGTTGATGCGGCTGTTGAGCCAGCGGCACGCCTTTACTTCGCGCCGGTCGTCGGCCAGCGCGTAGTTGCGCGAGCGCAGCACCGCCTTGCCGGGGCCAAGGGGCACGACATGGAAGAAGCTCACCTGGTCGGGATAAATGTCGAAGGCCTGATTGGGGAACAGGCTGTAATAGCTCCACGACCGCTGGCGGCCGGCGGGCAGATGATCGAACCGCGGCAGAAGGCGCATGTAAAGTCCCTCGGCCCACTGGCGCGACGGCTCGTCGACCATCACCGAGTGGGCGCGGCAGGTCGCGCGGGCGTCCGCCTCGACCCAGTAGTTCGAGCCGAACATGCGGTAGAGACCGGGATGGCCGACATTGATGTGATAACCTTCCAGGTAGTTATCCATCATGTTCTTCCAGTCGACATCGATCGGCTCGCCCACCCAGCACGCATCGACCGGCTGCATCTCGGCCAGCCGATAGGGCGCCAGTTCGTCCTCATAGGCCGCCAACAGTTCGCCGACGCGCGGGCCGCCGTCGTCGCGCACCCGAACGAACACGAAGCCGTTCCAGGTATCCGTCTCGACCGGCTTCAGGCCGAACTTTGTGATGTCGAGATCCGGGAACGTTTCCTTCGCCGGCATCGCCTTCAGGCTGCCGTCATAGGCATAGGACCAGCCGTGATAGGGGCAGACGATGTTGAAACGATTGTTGCCTTGGCGGCCGGGGCAAAGGCGCGCGGCGCGATGGCGGCAGACATTGTGGAACGCGCGCAACGTGCCCTGCTTGTCGCGGATCACGACAATGCGGCGGTTGGCATAGTCGAGGGTCAGATAGTCGCCCGCCTTCTCGAACTCGCTGGTGTGACCGACGATCTGCCAGGTCGTGTCGAGCAGGTGATCCATCTCAAGATCGAAGAAGTCCTGGTTCTTGTATGTCCAGGCCGGCAATGTCTTGGTCGCGCCGGCCGGCGATTTGGCCGGTGTCGCCGGACGCACGGCCGCAAGCTCCGTGACCGTCTCCGCCTCGTCATCGTTGAAGTCGCCGGGGAAGAACGCGGCGAGCACGTCGA
>JANQGO010000373.1 GCA_028277285.1 Alphaproteobacteria bacterium
ACATCGTCGACGCGCGGGGTGGCGCGCGACGCCTCGATGCGCCCGAACTCGCCGCGCGGCCCCATGGCCACCCAACCGACTGGCTCGCCGTCGTCGAAGGCAAGCAGACCCGGCGCGCGCCGGCGCCGGGCGAGCTTGGTCATGGCGGTGCACCGGCGTTCCTTCAGGGGCCCGTCGCCCGGCAGCGCGCGCGTCTGCGCTTCGGTCAGGCGCGGAAACATGCACCAGCAACTGGTGCCCCAACTGCCGCGCAGCACGGCAGCCATGTCATCCATCAAGGCAGGTGTCAGGGGACGGATTGTCAGCACGGGCCGCTCCTCCATGGCTCAAGACGTCTCACCGCCCGCGCTGACGATGTCATAGAAGCCGTCGGACAGGCGAAAGATGCTCTCTTGATCTTCCGGTAGGGCGAGCGTCTGTTCGGGATCGAGGTCGGCCATCAGGCCGACAAGAACGCGGTTCAGCGCGCCGTGGCCGACCACAATGATGTCTCTCGTCTTGTCCTGTTCGGTCAGCCAGGTCGCGGCACGCTGCTGCAACATAGCATGGGACTCACCGCCGGGCGGCGCGATCGACCAACGGTCCGCTTGTCGTCTGGCCCACATCTCAGGGTGCGTTTCGCGGATCTGCGCGACCGTCAATCCTTCCCATTGCCCATAGCAGACTTCCGCAAGACGATCGTCATGGATGATGTCGCTGGTTTCGAGACCGCGCATCTCCGCAATGATGGCGGCGGTCTGCCACGCCCGGCCCAAGGGGCTGCTGATGATCGGCAGTGGTGCCTGGCCGACCAGGTCGTTCAGCAGATTCCCGACTGCCCTCGCCTGGTCAATGCCTCGCAATGTCAACGGCGAGTCGCGCTGGCCTTGGCGGCGGTCGGCCCGGTTCCACACGGTCTGGCCGTGGCGTACCAGATAAATCACAATTGGCTTTCCCTTGGCGTGCCGCACGGCTTAGAATCCCGCCGCTCACGGCGGTTCTCAAACGGTACCATAACCACAACGTGAGTTGCCGGTTACGGACCTGCTACTCACTATCAAGCGCATGCGAAAGCTCTTTCTGGCCGCAGCTTCGGCCCTCGTTCTGATGACCGGCGCGCCGGCGGTTGCCAAGGCAGACAGCTCGCCCGTCGTGGTCGAACTGTTCACGTCGGAAGGCTGCAGCTCGTGCCCGCCGGCCGACCTCTTGTTGGGCGAACTGCGCCAGCATGACGATGTGCTGGCACTCGCGTTTCATGTCGATTACTGGGATTACCTCGGCTGGACCGATCGCTTCGCGACCAAGGACTTCACCAACCGCCAGCGTTCCTATGCCCGGTCGCTCGGATCGCCGATGGTCTATACGCCGCAGATGGTGGTCGATGGCGCCGAGCATGTTGTCGGCTCGGCGCGTGGTCAGGTGATGGAGGCGATCGCCGACGCCAAGAAAAACAAGACCATCGATCTGAACATCGGATTGACCTGGTCTGAGAGAAAGGCGCTGACCGTCTCCATCCCGGCCGCCGACTACGATGGCGAAGCGACGATCTGGTTTGTGCGCTATCGGCTTGACGACCAGACCGATGTGCTGTCCGGCGAGAATGCCGGACGCACGTTGTATCACGCCAACGTCGTCGAGGAGCTGACGGCGATCGGCATGTGGAACGGCGAAGCCATGGCGATCAGCTTGCCGTGGGAAGCGCTCGCCGCAGACGGCGATCATGACTTCGGCTGCGCCATCATCGTCCAGCCCGAAGGCTTGGGGCCGATCCTGGGCGCGCGCGAGATTGTCTGGGGGCCGGAACAAGCGGGAACCTGAAGGACGTCCTTCTTCATCCACGTCGACATTTCTTTGACACGACGCCGCTTCGGGCGTGATGGTGCGCGGCGGTAACGCACGGCGGCGGAACGTCATCATGACTGAGCACACCATCGACGCGATCGTCTCGAACGACGATTGGAGCGATCTCACCCGGTACCGGGATATGCCGGCAGTGGACTTCGACCGTTTGCACAAGTACCGCCTGGGCCGAATCCGTGAGGCGCTCAAGCGCCATGACGCCGCCATGTGCATCCTGGTCAACCCGATAAGCTTGCGCTACGCGGTCGACTATCGCACTTACGAGCTTTTCCAGTCCCACATTCCGTCGACCTACCTCTTCGTGCCCCAGGAGGGGCCGGTCGTCATCTACAACAGTTTCGGCAACCCACCCGGCGTCGACGAGTCGCGCGCCGGCCGCGCCCACTCGTTCTTCGACGGCGCGCAGGAATTGCCGGACCAGGCGCGGCTCTTGGCCGGCGATGTCGTCGACTACTTGAGCGAGATCGGCACCGCCGATCGCCGCGTCATGATCGAGTACACGAACCCCAGCGTCACCCAGGCATTGATGCAGCGCGGGTTGGACGTGGGCGACGGCGTTTCAATTGCCGAGGAAGCGCGCGTCATCAAATCGCCCGACGAAGTCGCGTGCATCAGGTGGGCGGTCGCGGTTGCCGAGTTGGGTGCGGCCAAGATGAAGGAGGCGCTTCGTCCGGGTGTCACCGAGGTGCAGCTATGGGCGCTGCTCAACTACACCAACCTCGCCAACAACGGCGACTGGCACGAAGGCCGCATGCTGGCGTCGGGCCCGCGCATCAATCCTTGGCTCCAGGAGGCGTCCCAGCGCAAGGTCGAGGACGGCGATCTCGTCGGCTTCGACACCGACATGGTCGGACCGTACGGCTATTTCGCGGATATCTCGCGGACCTTCCATTGCGGTCCGTCCAAGCCGACGAAACGCCAGAAAGAGCTCTACCGGCTGGCCATGGAGGAGGTCGAAACGAACCTCAAACTGATGCGTCCGGGCATTACGCTTGGCGAGATCCGCGAGCATGCCTGGCCGGTGCCCGAGGAGTTCCAGCAGAACGCCTATGCCTGCGTCATCCACGGCGTCGGCATGTGCGACGAGTATCCGCAGGTCAAGCCAGTCTTCCGCGACAGCTTCGTCTACGACGGCACGCTGGAGCCCGGCATGGTGATCTGTGTCGAGAGCTATATCGGCGCCGTCGGCGAACGCGACGGCGTGAAGCTGGAACAGCAGGTCCTGATCACCCCAGACGGCTACGAACAGTTATCCCAGTTTCCCTATGAGGCCGCGTTGCTGGAGTGACGACGCGCCGCAACTAGACCAATTTCCGTTTTTACTGACTCGGCGCCGGCCCGCTCCCCTCCCGGCCACCCATGACAGCATCCTCGGGTTGGCCGGGAGGGGAGCGGGCTGGTGGTGCCGTTTGAACGAAAAAAGTCCTAGTGCTGTTGCGTCAGGCCTAGCTTCTCGCGGGTTTCCGCCGGGGTCATGACGCGCGCGCCGAGGTTCTCGACGATATCGACCGCGCGCTCGACAAGCTGACCGTTGCTGGCCAGCACGCCGCGCGACAGATAGAGGTTGTCCTCCAGGCCGACCCGCACGTTACCGCCCAGGATGACCATCTGTGCGGCCATCGGCATTTGCATGCGGCTGATGCCGAACCCCGACCACATGGCGTTCTCCGGCAACAGGTTGCGCATGGCGATGACCGATTCGGGATCGGACGGCGCGCCCCACGGCACGCCCATGCACAGTTGGAACAGCGGCGGTTCGGCGATATGGCCTTCCTTGATCAACTGGTTGGCCAGACGCACGTGGCCCAGGTCGAAACACTCCAGCTCCGGCTTGACGCCGGCGGCCTTGATGCGGTCGGCCATCACGCGCAACACCTGGGGCACGTTCATGAACGCGCCATGGGTGAAGTTCATGGTCGCGACGTCCAGGCTGCAGATCTCCGGCAGCAATTCCTCGATATGAATGACGCGGTCTTCGGCCGACGCCATGTCGGAGCCTTCGGCCAGTTTGGTCGGGTCGTCGGGATCGGGCACGAAGTCGCCGCCCATGCCGGTGGTCAGGTTGATGATGACGTCGGTGTCGCTGTCGCGGATACGCGCGACCGTCTCACGAAACAGCTCGGGGTCGCGGTTGCCCTGGCCGGTCTCGATATCGCGCACATGAATGTGGGCGATCGCCGCACCGGCTTTCGCCGCCTCAATCGCGTCGTTGGCGATCTGTTCGGGCGTCACCGGAACCTTGTCGCTCTTGTCCACCGTGTCACCGGCTCCTGTCAGCGCGCAGGTAATGAAGACATCGGTGTTCATGGCGTCGGTTCCTCCAGCTTGTGTTTTGTCGGCTCTAGCACCGCGATGACGGCTTGTCGATGTTACCTGGTCTCAGTCTTCGACCATCGCATCGGCGACCAGCTTCTGGAAATGGTGTACCGCACCTTCCCAAACGCCTGAGAACTGTGCGCCGGTCATGGCGGGCGACATGTGGCCGGCATGCACGCCCTCGACCGCCTCGAAGTCCTCGACATTGGTCTTGCGGTAGAACTCGATGATCGCGTCGCGGGCTGCCCCGTACCGCGCGTCTTGACCGCCGTCGCCGACGAAATAGAAGTCCCAACGCTGGTGCGACTTCGATGCGCCCTGAGGGAACTCGACCATGCTGCAACAGTGGTCCGGGCCGATCACCAGTTTGAAGTTGGGGAACAACGCCATGTTCTTGGCGTTCTGCGCGTCGGCCGCGATGCCTGGCCAGCGCGGCAGGTTGTCCTCGGACCAGCTGGCGGGCAGGCCGGTGTCGATCACCGTGCCCAGACACGCGCCGTCGGTGATCACGTCGTGCTCCTGAAACGGCGCGGCCTCGGCCAGGACCGTGTGCACATAGGGCAGGTGAAGCACCTCCAGATAGTTTTCGGCGACCAGCTTCCAGTTGCCGTTGATGTCGAACGGCAGGCATGTCGTCCATACCGCCTGGTCCAGATCGTATTCCTGGAAGTGTTTCAGGAACGGCGCCGCATAGTCTTCGAACGGCGGTGCGTTGCCGTCCACGTTAACGAAGAGCCAGTCGTGCCAGCGGGCCATGCGCACGGGTTTCAGGCCGTGGCAACTGCGGTCGAATCCGTTCGCCTTCGGCTCGTTGTGGCCGCCCCAATGGGGTGTCGCGCGCAGATTGCCGGCCAGATCGAACGTCCAGGCGTGATAGCGGCATTGCAGGGTCTGGGCGCCGGATTTTGCTTCCGGGACCAGCAAACTGCCGCGGTGGGTGCAGATATTGTGAAAACAGCCGATTTGACCGCTGCGATCGTGGGTAAACAGGATCGGCACACCTGCGACCGTGCGGGGTAATACATCTCCAGGTTGCGCGATTTCATGGGCGTAGCCGGCACACATCCAGGTGCGGGCGAAGAGCTTTTCGTGTTCCGCACGGGCGAAATCTTCGGAGGTGTAGACAAAGCCCGGCAGGCCCTGCGCCTCACCGGTTTCGCGATATAGTTGCCGGACCTGGGTTTTGGTCAGCATTGTTGACGTCCTTGTTCTGGGCGATCGGGTATGTGACGGCGATCATATAGCGCCCGATTTCTGGGTGGCAGGCCTTTGACGCCACAACCGATGGGTTATGGTCTGCGTTAACTATAGCGCGCTCTTATGAGATAAAGACACCGCTGCAGTGGGGATGGTCACGGCGTTTGTGCCGTGACGAAGGGGTGGTTGCCATGTTTCGATCGATGTCGATCAGTACAAAGCTGTATGCACTGCTGTTCCTGGCGGTGCTGTTGGCTTTGGCCCTGGTCGCCAACGCCATTGTCCAGTTGCGCGAAGTCGAGCTCAGGATCGACCGGCTGACCAATCAGTACTTCGAAGACATCATCTTGATTCAGAACCT
Source organism: Alphaproteobacteria bacterium (assembly GCA_028277285.1). GTDB lineage: Bacteria > Pseudomonadota > Alphaproteobacteria > SP197 > SP197 > JANQGO01. The sequence goes on from JANQGO010000373.1 coordinate 5,714, forward strand.
GCGCGGCGACCTCTTGGAGCTGTCGCTTCTGGAGCAACGCGCGCGTCAGGGTGTCGATAGCGCGACGCGGCTGCAGGCGCGCGGCGAAATGGCGGCGCTGACCACGGAAATCAGTGCGTCGCTGGAGGTGCTGGGCGATCAGGAGTGGATCCAGGCGGGCCACAACGCGCTTTTGACATCGATCTATGAGCTCAGGAACTACATTGCCGACCCGGAGAACCAGGAAATCGGCCAGGCGCAGTCGATCGAACTGAACAACGCGCTCGCCGCGATCAAGACCCTTGCCGACAACATCGCCGAACGCGTCTTCGCCGATCGCGAGACGACGCTGATGCTGCTGCAGGATGCCCGGCTGCCGATCGTCGTCGGCCCGGTGATCAGTATTCTGCTGCTAACCGTGTTCGCCGGCATTCTGGTGCGCAGCCATATCGTCAGGCCGGTCAGCGAACTCAGCCGGTTGCTGGAAGAGGTCGCCGACGAGCTCGATTTCACGCGCCGCCATGTCTATGAGCGCGATGATGAGATCGGCAAGGCCTCGGCGTCATTCAACACGCTGATGGAGCAGACCCAGAACGCGCTGCGTGAACTGTCGCAGAACACGACACAGGTCGCCGGCGGCGCGACCCAGGCCAGCAATGCCATCGGACAGGTGGCCGAAGGCGCGCAGACGCAGATCGACGACTTGAACCAGATCGTCGACGCCATGCAGCAGACAAGCCTGTCGATTACCGAGGCCGCACAGACGACGCGCGAGGCCTCCGAACAAGCCGCCGCGGCGGCGCGGCTGGTCGAGGATGGCGGCCAGCGCATGGAAGCCATGCTCAGGACGTCGCGCGGCATCGCCGAGGACAGCAAGCGCATCAACCGGATCTCGGATGCGATCACGCGCATCGCCAACGAGACCCACATGCTGTCGCTGAACGCATCGATCGAAGCCGCGCGCGCCGGCGATCAGGGCAAGGGTTTTGCCGTCGTCGCGCAGCAGGTCGGGCAACTTGCCGAGGATGCGGCGGAGTCCGCGCAGGAAATCCTGGCGCTCGCCAAGCAGGCCGAAGCCGATGCCGCGCGCAGTGTCGAATCCGCCGAGACCATGGGCCATTCCATGGAGCAGATTGCCGAGCGCGTGTCGGAGTCCGATGCCATGGTGAGGTCCGTGGCGACCGCCGTCGAAGAGCAACGCGCCGCCGTTGCCCGTATTGAAGTGAACGTCGGATCGCTGCGCGAGATCGGCCAGGGCAATGCGACCGCGGCGGAAGAAATCACCGCAACCATGATCGAGCTTTCGAAGCTGGCGCAGCGCTCGCGCGATCAGGTTGACCGATTCAAGACCGTTTGAGGCAACCGTGCCGGAGATGATGACAAGCGAGGCAACCCCGGGCCTGCAAATGCCGGACGGCCGTTTGGAGGCCTGTGCCGAGCGGCTGTTTGCCGATCTACGCGGCCGTTGCGGCTTTCGCCGCGACGACTTGCTGATGCGTAAGCTGAACTCGGCCGTTGCGAGGTTCTCGCCGGACGAGGCGGTCGACTGGGTCGACCGTATGGTCGCGCGGTCGGATCACGATCCCGAATGGCTGGCGCTCGTCGAAGGGGTCACGGTTCACGAGACCTTCTTTTTCCGCGATCCCGCGCAGCTCGACATGCTGAGTCTGCGTGGCCTGCCCGAGTTGATCGACGAGCGTAATCGCTCAGGCGACCGCCGATTGGCCATCTGGTCGGCCGGCTGCGCGTCGGGTGAGGAGGCCTATACGCTCGCCATTCTGGTGCTGCGCGCTTTCTTGCACGCCGGCTGCGATCCAAGAGCGTGGGCGGTCGATATCCTGGGAACCGACATCAGCACACAGATGATCATGAAGGCCAGGGATGGCGTTTACGGCGGTCCGGGGCTTGACTCGTTCCGGCAAATGCCGGCCGAAAACATGGTCTACTTCATGGACGTGGATGGCGAGCAAACCTATCGCAAAAGCGTGCGATCGGAGCTCACCGCGCTCGTGCGTTTTCATCAGCACAACCTCATGGGCGATCGCCCGCCCGGCGATGCCTTCGACGTCGTCTTGTGCCGCAACGTCATGATGTACTTCGAGGACGAAGGTCAGGTCCATACCCAAGATTTGCTGACCCGGTCGTTGGCGCAAGGCGGCCTGCTGTTGTTGGGCGTCACGGACCGGATCGCCGATGCCGCGCGGTACGAGCGTTGCCAGGCTGACAACGCCGTCATCTATCGAAAACTGGATTGATGTCGGATGCCGGCGTTCCTGCTCTTTCGTGACGCCGGGCAACGTTATGCCCTGCGAGCAGCGTGTGTTCTGGGGATCGCGCGCAAGGGCAGCGTGGCGCCATTGCCCTTCGCGCCCGACTATGTCGATGGCGTCACCGCGGCCTTCGTCAAGGCTGTGCCGCAGCAAAGCCTGAGGCGGCGTCTTGATCCCGGTGCCGAAACCGGCGACGCCGATCGCCTTATCCTTGTCGACAACGGGGCAGGCGGTACTGCGTTGAGCGTAACCGCCGTCGACACGATGGTCTCGCGTCATATGGTGACCAGCTCGCGCGACGGCGAAGCGACCGACGTCGATCTGTTCGACGGCCATGTGCGGTATCGCGGCGAGGCCTATCGTGTGCTGTCGCCTGAAGCCCTGACATTCGCGCCGCAGATCGAGCGGCACGATCAGATCGAAGAGCCGCCCTGGGGGATCGCGGCGGCGGGGCGTGCGGACGACATGTCGGTGACCGAGGATCGGTTGGTCATCGCGTGCGCCGGTCGGACGTTTGCCATCGTGCCGCAACTGGTCAAACGTTTGGCCGACATGCCGACGGTCATTCATCGATTGGAAGGTCCGCCGTCACTGCTGGGGCGGTCGCGCGACGATGGCTGCATGGTCGTGTCGCTGGCCAAGGAACTCGGCAACGATGACGCGCAACAGCCGGCGGCGGTCGTGGTTGTCGTCTCGGCCGGCCAGGAGATCGGTTTCGCCGTCGATGCGGTGCACGGCATCCAGCCATGTCGCCGCGACATCGACGATGACGATGAACGGCTTTACCTGGACGACGGGTCGACGGTCGAACGGCTTGGCCTGCAGAACCTGGCGCGCAAGTTTGAACGGCCGGTCGAGACGAGCCGCGCGCCGGGTTTGCCGCTCGCCAAGAAACGCGAGGCGACGGCCGGCGAGCGCATGCGTTTGCTGACCATCCGGGTTAACGAGACCTGGTATGGGCTGGCGGCCGATCTGGTGCGCGCCGTTGGAACCCCGCTCGACTTCGCGCCGTTGCCCAAGAAACTCTCGAAGTTCGACGGGTTTATCGCACTTTACGGCGATACCTTGCCGGCCATAGACCTGCATCGCGTCTACATGGCGCCGCGCAAACAAAGTGGCGTGGCCGCCGTCGTTTCGACGCCGGAAGGCGACATCGCGTTCATGTGCGATGCCTTGGGGCAGGTCGACGATGTCGGCGCCGGGCGCATCGAGACGTCCGATCAGCCGTTTGTCGCCGGCCGGATCGCGGGATCGGCCAACACAATCCACCTGGTCGACACGCGACGGATTCTTCAGGAAAGGCGCGCGGCATGACGGCCGAACCGATCCGTGCCGTCGTTGTCGACGATTCCGCTTTCATGCGTATCGCGATACGGCAGATGTTGGAAGCCGACGGCATTTCCGTGGTCGGTGAGGGCCGGGACGGCGAGGAGGCGATCGATCTGGCGCGGCGCATGCGCCCGGACGTCATGACGCTTGATATCATCATGCCCGGCATGGACGGGCTGGCGGCGCTCAAGACGATCGTGGCCGATCAGCTTTGTCCGGTCATCATGGTCAGCACGGAAACACGCGAAGGCGCGCGCGCGACCATCCGGGCGCTCGACCTGGGCGCCGTCGACATCGTGGCAAAGGGAAGTGACCTTGCCGATCTGGACATGGCGTGGATCCAAAAGGAGTTGGCCGCCAAGGTACGCCATTGGGCGACACAAGGGCCGCCCGTTCGCCAAAAGCCGCCCCAGCGGGAAAAGACGACGGCGCCGACGAGAAGCTATGTGGCGCAGGAGAAGCCCGATCTCGTCATCGTCGCGGCGTCGACCGGCGGGCCTCGTGCCTTGACCGAGTTCGTCACGGGCCTTGATCCCGGCGGCCCGCCGATTGTCATCGCGCAGCATATGCCAAGCGGTTTTACCCGTGATTTCGCCACCCACCTCGCAACCCGCAGCGGGCGCGAGGTGGTTGAGGCGGAAAGCGGTATGATTCTTCGCGACGGCGCGATCATGGTGCTGCCAGGCGGCACCGACAGCAAGATTGTCACCGACACCAACGGCGCCATGGCCGTCATGCACGCGGCGACCGCTGAGCAGCCGGTGCATCCATGGGCCGATTTGGTTCTGAAGACCGCTTTGAGGTGCGCCAAACGGCCCGTCGCGGTTATTCTGACCGGCATGGGTCAGGATGGTGCCGAAGGCGCGCGCGCGTTCGCCGACAAGGGTTACCCGGTGCTGGTACAATCACCGGAAACCTGTGTCGTCGACGGTATGCCGCGCGCGGCGATCGACAACGGCGCGGCCAGTGATGTCTTGACCATTGGCGGCATCGTGCGTCGGCTGTCGGCACTTTCGGCGGCCGAGGAAAAGGCGGTTTCGCCATGACGAAGTCGGTCCTGATCGTCGATGATTCGACCATGATGCGCGCCGTTCTTGCCGATCTCGTCTCGGCCGACGAGACCTTTGACGTCGTCGGTCAGGCCGCGAACGGCGCCGAGGCGATCGAGCAGGCGCGCGAACTCGACCCCGATCTGATTCTGCTGGATATCGAGATGCCGGTCATGGACGGCATCGAGGCCTTGAAGCGGCTGTCGCTGTTCAGCCGCGCCAAGGTCATCGTTGTCTCATCGATCGCGCAGATTGCGTCGCCGCAAGCGGTCGAAGCGCGCCGCTTGGGCGCCGCCGACGTCGTCGGCAAGCCGTCCGGCGCCTTAAGCCTGGACCTCGATTCAAAGCGCGGGCACGACATCCTCAAGGCTGCGCGGCGCACGCTGGGAATCACCTAGGCCATGGCCGACATCACCGAATTGCTGTGGCAGCAGTTTGAGGTCGAGACGCAGGAGCATCTGGACGCGCTGGAAAGCATGTTGGGCGGCCTTGATACCGCCTCGGTCGATGACGAGACAATCGCGTCGTTGTTCCGCGCGTTTCATTCGCTGAAGGGTCTCGCCGCGGCGATGGGGATGGCCGGCATGGAGGTCCTGGCGCACGCGGCTGAGTCGGCACTGGCGCCGATCCGCGAGGGCAAAACCGCGCTGGGCACGCCGCTGGTCGATATCCTGGTGCGCGCGCTTGATGCGCTGCGGTCGATGCAAGAACGCGCCGTCGCTGGACGCGCCGACAGCCCGCCGCCCGATGATCTGGTTCCGGCTCTAAAAGGCACGTTGGCCGGGT
>JANQGO010000398.1 GCA_028277285.1 Alphaproteobacteria bacterium
GATCGACCACGTGGACGGCCACACCATCGAGGAGTCCGACCACATGTCGGCGACCGCATCGACCATGTCGACGGCATGACGCTGGAAGAGGCCGAGCATCAGATGGCGACCCGGCTCTATCAGAACACGGCCAAGGTCCACTTCAACCAGCACCAGGCCCACGACACCCGCTTCGGTCGCCGCATTGTCTATGGCGGCCATGTCATCAGCCTGGCCCGCGCATTGAGCTTCAATGGTCTGGCCAACGCGTTTCGGGTGGCCGCGATCAACGGCGGACGCCATGTCGCGCCGTTTTTTGCCGGCGACACGCTCTACGCCTGGTCCCAGGTGCTGGACAAGGCCGAAATCGACGATCGCAAAGATCTTGGCGCGCTCAGGATCCGCATGATCGGGGTTAAAGACCACTTAAGCGGCGATTTTCCCGACAAGGACGGCGATGACGAGGATCATCCAGGCGTTGTCCTGGACTTTGACATGTGGGTCTTGATGCCGCGTGCGGTGTGACGGAACGAGACCGCCCCTGGTTCGTTGACGCTTCCGGGGACGGGACCTAAAGTCGGAGCGTTATTTTGCAGTGCAGCATGACCGGGATCGTCATCGGCTGCGTAAAAGGACTATGAACGGACGACCCATGGCAGAAACACCGCAGCGGCCCCTTTCGCCGCATCTTCAGATCTATCGGCCGCAGATCACGTCGATGACGTCGATCACCCACCGCATCACCGGTCTGATCCTGTCGCTGGGCGCTCTGTTCCTGGTCATTTGGCTGGTCTTGGCGGCCTCCGGCGAAGGCGCGTTTCAGGCCGGGCAGGCGATCGCGGGATCGTGGCTGGGCTACGTCTTCTTGATCCTGTTCTCGCTGTGTCTGTTCTATCACCTGCTGAACGGTATCCGGCATCTGTTCTGGGACATGGGTCATGGCTTCGAACTGCCGACCGCGACCCGCACCGGCTGGGCCGTCATCATCGGCACCGTTGTCTTGACGGTCATCGCGTGGATCTTTGGTCTGACCGCCATGGGGGTCTTGTGATGAATAGCCGTCATCTCAGACGCATGGGATCGGCCAAGTCGGGCATGCGCCACTGGTGGCACCAGCGGCTCACCGCGATCGCCTTGATCCCGCTGATGATCTTCTTTGTCGGCCTGCTGCCCCAATTGGCGGACGCCAGTTACAACGAGTTCCGCGCCCTGGTCGGTCACCCGGTGGTGGCGGTGCTGTTCGCGCTGATCGTCGGCGTCGGCCTGTGGCACATGAAGCTCGGTGTCCAGGTCGTGATCGAGGACTACATCCATCACGAAGGCTGGAAGATGACGCTTCAGATCTTGCTGACGCTGGGCACTGGCTTGCTGATGGTCGCCGGCATCATGTCGATCGTTCTGATCGCCGTCTAAGACAAGAAAGGTCCAAGCATGGCGGACGCCTCGCCCAGCTATACGATTGTCGACCATACCTACGACGTTATCGTCGTCGGCGCCGGCGGTGCCGGCTTGCGCGCGACCTTGGGCCTGGCCGAAGCCGGCCTGCATACGGCCTGCATCACGAAGGTTTTCCCGACGCGCAGCCACACCGTCGCGGCGCAGGGCGGCATCTCGGCCGCGCTCGGCAACATGGGCCGCGACGATTGGCGGTTCCATATGTACGACACCGTCAAGGGCTCCGACTGGCTGGGCGATCAGGACGCCATCGAATACATGTGCCGCGAGGCGCCGGCCGCCGTCATCGAGTTGGAGCATTACGGCGTGCCGTTCTCGCGCACGGCCGAGGGCAAGATCTATCAGCGCGCCTTCGGCGGCATGACGACCGATTACGGTGAGGGCACCGCGCAACGCACATGCGCCGCGGCGGACCGCACCGGCCACGCTATTCTGCACACGCTTTACCAGCAGTCGCTTCGCCACCAGGCCCAGTTCTTCCTGGAGTACTTCGCGCTCGATCTGATCATGGACGACGAGGGCACGTGCCGGGGCGTCATGGCCTGGTGCCTGGAAGACGGCACGCTGCACCGCTTCAACGCCGGCCTGACCATTCTGGCGACCGGCGGCTATGGTCGCTGTTACTTCTCGTGCACCTCCGCCCATACCTGCACCGGCGATGGCGGCGGCATGGTGCTGCGCGCCGGTCTGCCGATCCAGGACCCTGAGTTCGTGCAGTTCCACCCGACCGGCATCTACGGCGCCGGCGTTCTGATCACCGAGGGCGTGCGCGGCGAGGGTGGTTACCTCGTCAACTCCGAAGGCGAGCGCTTCATGGAACGCCACGCGCCGCACGCCAAGGACCTGGCCAGCCGCGACGTCGTCAGCCGATCCATGACGATCGAGATCCGCGAGGGCCGCGGCGTCGGCGAGGAAAAGGACCACGTGTTCCTGAAGCTCGACCACTTGGATCCCGCGATCATTCATCAGCGCTTGCCGGGTATCTCCGAGAGCGCCCGCGTCTTCTCCGGCGTCGACGTGACGAAGGAGCCGATCCCCGTGCTGCCGACCGTGCACTACAACATGGGCGGTATCCCGACCAACTTCCACGGCGAGGTCCTGACCATTCGCGACGGCGATCCAAACGCGGTCGTGCCGGGACTGATGGCGGCGGGCGAGGCGGCCTGTGTCTCGGTCCATGGCGCCAACCGTCTGGGATCCAACTCCCTGCTCGACCTTGTGGTCTTCGGTCGGGCCGCGGCGCTGCGCGCCGCCGAGCTGATCCAACCCCACGGCACCAGGCGCGAACTACCGAGCGACGCGGGCCAGGCCACGATCGACCGACTCGACCGCATGCGTCACGCCAAGGGCGCCACGCCGACAGCGGCGATCCGCGACGCCATGCAACGGACCATGCAACAGGATGCCGCTGTCTTCCGGACCCAGGAAACCCTGGAGCAGGGTGTCAAGAACATCGGCGAGGTGTTCGACAGCTTCGCCGACCTCCATGTCTCCGACCGCTCGATGATCTGGAACACCGATCTGATGGAGACCTGGGAGCTCGACAACCTGTTGCGCCACGCGGTGATCACCATGAACTGCGCGGAGCACCGCAAGGAAAGCCGGGGCGCCCACGCGCGTGAGGACTTCCCCGACCGCGACGATGACAACTGGATGAAACACACGGTGGTGTGGCTGGGCGATGACGGCAAACCGATCATCGATTACCGCCCGGTGCACATGAACACGCTGACAAACGACGTGCAGAGTTTCCCGCCGAAGGCGCGGGTTTACTAAGGGGCAGCGAGTTAGGAGACGAAGCAGATGGCCGAATTTCGACTGCCGCGCAATTCCACCTGGACCGACGGCAAGACCCACAAGGCGCCGGACGGCGCCAGCAAGGTCAAATCGTTCCGGGTCTACCGCTATGACCCCGACAGTGGCGACAACCCGACCATCGACACGTTCGAGGTTGATCTCGGCAAGTGCGGGCCGATGGTTCTGGACGCGCTGATCAAGATCAAGAACGAGACGGACGCCTCGCTGACCTTCCGGCGTTCATGCCGCGAAGGTATTTGCGGGTCCTGCGCGATGAACATCGACGGCACCAACACGCTGGCCTGCCTCAAACCGATCGACGAGGTAAAGGGCGACATCAAGATCTTCCCGCTGCCGCACATGGCGGTGGTCAAGGACCTGGTGCCCGACCTCACGCACATGTACGAGCAGTTGGCGTCGATCAAGCCGTGGATGCGCAACGACACGCCGACATCGCCGGACAAGGAGCGGCTGCAGTCGCCGGAGGAGCGCGCCGAACTGGACGGCCTTTATGAGTGCATACTGTGTTTCTGCTGCCAGACGAGCTGCCCCAGCTACTGGTGGAACTCCGATCGCTACCTCGGACCGGCGGTGCTGTTGCAGGCCTATCGCTGGCTCGCCGACAGCCGCGACGAGGCGACCGGCGAGCGGCTCGACGAGCTGGAAGACCCGTTCAAGCTCTACCGCTGCCACACCATCATGAACTGTGCGAAAGCCTGTCCGAAACATCTGAACCCGGCCAAGGCGATCGCCGAGACCAAGAAGATGATGGTCGAACGCCAGGGTTAGTCGGCATTCGACAGGCGATAGCGGCCTCGATCCGTTTCATCACATGATTGGCGCGTCCCGGCCTTGAGCCGGCGACTGTGTCGCGCGTCAAGCCCAGGATGCGAGATGACGCACGAATGGGATCCGTATCACATCAGAAACACCACCGCGCCCCGGCCCCCGAGCCGGGGCCCATGAACACGGGCCGCGACGTCTAAGGCACCGCTCGTGTTCAGGGGCCCCGGGTCAAGCCCGGGATGCGCGGATCTTGGGGTGCTTGAGGTCAGCCGTGTCCATCGCCAGACGGCGGCGCGAAGACGTCGACCGGCTGGGGAATGCCTTTCAGGACGTGGCTGCCCAGGTCTTCCCAGGGTACGTCCAGGACGCCGGCGAACTCGGCGCTGGCCAGGAGCGGCCGGTCGAGGGTCTTGGTCAGCGCCTCGATGCGCGCGACCTGGTTGGCGGCGGGACCGACGACGGTGAATTGCAGGCGCTGCGGCACGCCGATATTGCCGTAGGTCAGATCGCCGATATGGAGCGCCAAACCGCAGGTCAGGCGGCTTTCGCCGGCGTCGTGTCGGACGACGTTGATCGCTTCCATCCGCTCGCCGGCCTCCTTGGCGGCGGCCAGCGCCTTGCTTGCCGCGGCCTTTTCGCCGGCTTGCGCCGTCGGGAAGATGGCGAGGACGGCATCACCGATCAGCAGCAGGACTTGCCCGCCGTGATCGAGCACGGCGCCCGCGGTCGACTCGAAATAGCTGTTGAGCGCGGCGAGATAGTCCGCCGGCGACAGGATCTCGGCCAGGCGTGTGGAGTTCCTGAGATCCGAATACCAGATGACCGCGTGGATCGATTCACCGTCGCCGCGTTTGATCCGGCCATCCAGCACCTGGCTGCCGGGATCGGGGCCCAGATAGGCGGTGACGATGTTCTGCGTCACCTCGGTCCTGATCCTGACCTTGCAGGCGACGGCGAGCCGCTTTTGGACCCGCCTTAGCGAACGAATATCGTTCTCGCTGAAGCCACCCGGCCGGTCCGTCGTCCACGACACGAAGATGCCGTCCTCGCTGGACTCCATGGTCGAGGAGGCGCCGAACGGCACGTTGCCGGCCAGGTAGTCAGTCGCGCCCTGTTCGGTCAGATCCTCAAGCACCGGAAAGTCGAGCAGCTTGTCGCCACCTTCGAGCTTGCGCCGCAGGAACGGCACGCCGCTGTCGAGCATGTGAAAGAACGGGCTTTTCCTGAACACCTCGTTGCCGACCTGGCCATGGGGCATTTCATAGGTGCCCATGCCGTGGCCGCGATGCCAGGTCAACCAGATCGCGCCGTACAGCGGATGCAGCGTGCGGTAGGTCACCATGGCGCGCGACAACGGCACGCCGGCCGCGTGCAGGCGCTGGCAACAGCCCTTGACCAGTTCGGTCATGGTCGTGTCGGCCAGCGCCTCGTCCATCAGCCAGTCGGCCACGACGTCGATAAAGGCGAGGTCGAGGCCCGGTTCGTCCAAGGGTTTTGACATGCATGACATATAGACGAACGGGCGGGCGATGCCAGTCAGACTTGATTGATCGGTATGGCGTTAACGGACCTTGACTTAGTTCGATATTTCCATAAATATCAAACTATGAACACAGGACAGACCATCGAGGCGCTTCAGGCGTTGGCCCAGGAACACCGGCTGGCGGCCTTCCGCCTGTTGGTCGAGGCGGGCCCGCCGGGCATGGCCGCGGGCGAGATCGCCCGCGCGCTCAACGTCGCGCCCGCTACTCTGTCCTTTCACCTGAACCAGCTGGCCCAGGCCGGTCTGGTCGGATCGCGTCGCGACGGCCGCTCGATCATCTATGCCGCCAATTTCGCGGCGATGGAGGATCTGGTCGGTTTTTTGACCGAGAACTGCTGCCGGGGATCCGGCGGCACCTGCGCACCGACCGTGCCGCTGTCGAAAGCCGGCGCGCTGATGCTTGAGGAGAACGAGCCATGAAACGCCTGCATGTCAGTGTCAACGTCGAGGATCTCGACCAGGCCATCACGTTTTATTCCGCCCTGTTCGGCGCCCGCCCGGACGTGGTGAAGGACGACTACGCGCGCTGGCGCCTGGACGAGCCCTGCGTCAACTTCGCGACCACATCGCGCGACCGAAAGCCCGGTGTCGATCACCTGGGTATCGACGTCGACGACCGTGCCGAGCTCGACGAGGTGACGGCTCGCCTCAAGGCGGCCGGCCAGGCGACCAGCGACCTCAGCGAAGGCGCATGCTGTTATCACCAGTCGGCGAAGTCTTGGACCGTCGATCCCGGCGGTGTCGCCTGGGAGACGTTCCACACCTATGGCACCTCGGTCACCTACGGCACCGACACGTTGGACGAGGCCAATATCGCGCGTGCGGCGGCCGAAAACGACGTGGTCCACGAGTCGAAACTGCGGGACTCCTGCTGCTGAACCGCGCATGACGCACGCGTCCTCGCGACGACACAAATGTGACATCGAAGCTAGCTAGGATACGGTCGCGTATGACAGTGGGGAGGCCGGGGCATGGGCGATACGACGCACAAACCCTTCAATGTACTTTTCCTGTGCACCGGCAATTCGGCGCGCAGCATCATGGCCGAGGCCATTCTGACGCTGTGGGGCCAAAAGAAGTTCAATGCCTACAGCGCCGGCAGCCATCCGACGGGCACGGTCAACCCGCATGCCATCGCGCTCTTGGAAAAGCGCAACCTGTTGACCGAGGGCCTGCGCTCGAAGTCGTGGGACGAGTTCGCCCAAGCAGGCGCGCCGGCGCTCGACTTCGTCTTCACGGTCTGCGACCAGGCGGCCGCGGAAGTCTGTCCGGTCTGGCCCGGCCAGCCGATCTCAGCCCACTGGGGCGTGCCCGATCCCGCGGCCGAGACCGACGAAGCGAAGATGGACAAGGCCTTCCTGAACGCCTTCCTGACGCTCGAAGCGCGCATCAAGCTTTTCACCGCGCTGCCGATCGCGTCGCTCGACAAGCTCGGGCTGCAGGAGCGCGTCGACCGGATCGGCCGCGACCAGGACAGAGCTTCCTAAACCTCCGCCTTCCGCGGAGACTGTTTTCCCCTCGACGACTTCTGTGTGAGACATCATGACGTTTGATCTGGCGCGCCGCCTGGCGGCGGAGGCCCTGGGCACGGCGTTTCTGCTGGCGACCGTGGTCGGCTCCGGCATCATGGCCGAGACGCTCGCGGGCGGTAACGTGGCGCTGGCGCTGCTCGGCAACACGATCCCGACCGGCGCCATCCTGATCGTCTTGATCATCATGTTCGGGCCGATCTCCGGCGCCCACTTCAACCCGGCGGTGACGCTCGCTTTCGCGTTGAAGCGCCAGATCAGCCTGCGCGACAGCGGCCTCTACGTCATCGTCCAGATCATCGGCGGTTTGCTCGGCGTCATCGCCGCCCATGTCATGTTCGACGTCACCATGATCCAGGAATCGGTCAAGGCGCGCACCGGCCCCGCCCAGTGGTTCGCCGAGATCGTCGCCACCTTCGGCCTCGTCTCGACCATCCTGATGACGCTACGCTGGCGCCCGGACGCCGTGCCCTACACGGTCGGCCTCTTCATCACCGCCGCCTACTGGTTCACCGCCTCGACCTCGTTCGCCAACCCGGCGGTCACCATCGCGCGCTCCTTCACCGACAGCTTCAGCGGCATCGCGCCCGACCACGTGCCGGCCTTCGTCGTCAGCCAGTGCATCGGCGCGGCCATCGCCGTCGCGCTCGCCGCCTGGCTCCTGCGCCCGGCGCGGGAGGAGGGCAAATAGTCTGCCGACTGTTCTACTGAGGGCAGCCCAGAGCGCGCGCCTCGGTAAGAAGGTCCTCTCGCTTGTAGTAGACTTGGTCTTCGTAAGCCTCGCCATTCCACCGCAGGAGCATTTTGCTGCTGCATAGACTGACGTAGCCATCGATTACCTCATCGACCACGTGAAGGCTGCTACCCGGCATAAAGTAGGTTTCTTCTTCGTCATCCTCAGTTGGATCCAGAATCGGATCGAGAAAGCCCAGGTTGCCGATCCTGCGCCAAGCGGGCGCCTCACCGTCCTCGGTCGGATCAACATCCAGGATGGCGCCACGACAAGCGAACATGTCGCAAACCGGCAACGAGACGATGTAGATAAAGATCTCGTCACGGCCATCGCCGTTGAGATCATGAACCCCGATGCGAACGTCACGGAGTACCGTATCAAACGGTATGATGAACGTGTCGTACTCCCAGCGAAAGTAGTCGGTCCACTCGGCGCCGTTGAACCGGCAACCCCAGAACGGCCACGGCAGATTTGTCATAGCGACCGACTGTCCGGCATTGGTGATGAATCGCTCGTAGAAGGACCTCGTGAACGATGTCTTTGTTTTTTCAACAAGGGTCCAATTGCACGGCGCATCCATCCTCCGGTCTCTGACCACCGGCGAGAAGATAAAGAGGTCGCACAAAGTGCCTTCGCATGTCGTGTCGTGGTCGACAAGGATCAGCAAGTCCTTGATCTCGTCACCATCAACGTCGGTGAACCCGGCAAAGAAACTCTTTGCCGTCAAGTCTGGGCTGTTGAAATGGCGCCCTTCCGGCGACGTACTTAGAAACGCCTCGACCAGCGAGATGTGTTCGCCGAGAAATGGCACGATCAAGATCTCATTGGCCTCCTTGTCGTCATCGGCGGCCATGGGATGCGCCACCGGAACGAGGATCAACAAGACCACAAATGCGAACACACGAGGTATGACCGAAGCCCGTCCGACCGGGGCATCCACGACGCCAACATAGGCCGATGCGAAGAAAGGTCCTAGTCCGGGCAACCGAGCTGCTCCGCCTCGTAATCGGGCACATAGAAGCGGATATCGTACGTCTCGCCGTTCCACCGCAGATAAGAGCTGCGACTACATAGGCTGGCGTATCCATCCACTGTCTCGTCAATAACCCGCATCGTACGTCCCGGCCAAACATACGCCTCGTTCTCCAAAACGATATGCATGGCCGGATCGAGGGAGTTGAGTTCGCCGATCCAGCGCCACGCCGGTTTCGATCCGTCTTCCGACGGCGACAGCTCCAGAGTAGCGCCGCCACACTCGTCCCGTCCGCAGATCGGTGGCGACACGACGTAGATAAACACTTCGTCTTGGCCGTCACCGTTAAGGTCGTACGTGCCGATGCGGACGTGGCTGAGCAAGATTTCATCCGATTCGAACGACGTATCGTAAAGTCGCTCGAAATAGTCGCCCCAGTCCTCGCCCTCAATCTTGGCGGCCAACGCTGAAGGCCAACCCTTCAGCGTAATCGTCTGCCCGTTCACGACGACGAAGCGCTCGTAGAGCGATCGTTTGACATCGCTCTGCGACGTGCTGGCAAACAGCCAGTTGCACGGACTGTTGACGGTTGGGTTTTGCACGTCGGCTGTAAAGACAAAGACGTCACAGCTCTGATCGGTACAGGCTGTCTTGTGATCAACCAGAAACACGAGGTTGTCGAGACCATCGCCGTCGACGTCGCCAAAACCGGCGTAGATGTCGCGCGAGGTCAGGGCGCCGGTTTCAAAGTACTGGCCGTACCACGCTGTCGCCATGTACTCCTCAACCAGCCAAAGGTACTCGCCGATGTCCGGCATCAGAAGCACTTCCTTGGGAAGGCTGTCGCCTCGCGCATTTGTGGTCTGGGCGAACGCAATCGAGAGGGCGATGACGGCAAGCGACAATCTGAGCACGTTCACTCTACCGTCTCCGTCTTGTTTGGTGGCGCCATGTCATCCGTTGCGTAGGGGCAAGCACAGGAGCTAGGGCAGGGCGCAGCCATGATCCGAGAGGTCATAGGTGTCGCCGTTCCAGCTCAAGTGAAATTGCCGCGTGCACAGGCTAGGGTAACCATCGATCACTTTGTTCAGCACCTTGATGCGGCGCGCTGGATGAGACGAGATGTCGTCGCCGATGATAAGGTTGTCGGCGACGTAAAGACCGAGCAGGTCGCCGATCCAGCGCCAGCCGGGTCTCCCGCCTTCCTCGGCGGGCAACAGCTCCAGGATCGCGCCGCCGCACTCGTCGAACCCGCACATGGAAGGCGACACCGCATAGATGAAAACTTCGTCGCGGCCGTCGCCGTTGAGGTCGTAGGTGCCGACGCGAATGTCGCTCAGGCGTATCTCGTCACGCTCGATGGGCATTTCGTAGATCGCCGAGAAATACTCTTTCCAGCGCTGCCCATCGAACCGCCCATCAAAGGTCCCGATCGACAGGTAATGGTAGGGCTGGGTTATGTTGGTCATGACGACGGTATCGTCGCCGACGTCCACGAACCGCTCGAACATCGATCGTTTGATCGGTGTCCGGGTCCGTTCGGCAAGCAGCCAGTTGCACGGGGCGGACAAGCTCTGCCTCTGCCAATCGACCTTGAAGGTGAAGACGTCGCACATATTCTCGTCACACGCGATGGGGTGATCGACGGCGATCAGCAACTCGTCGACGCCATCGCCGTCGAGGTCTGCGAAGCCGCCAAAGAAGTCCATTTCGATCAATGCACCGATAGCGTATTTGTCACCGTAGGACGATGTCGGCATGTACTCTTCGACAAGCCAAAGATACTCGCCGATGTCCGGGGTCAGGTAGATGTAGTTGGCGGCGTTCAGATCTCGAGTAAGACCAAGAAGAGCCCATGCGGTGATCATCGCGGCCAGGCCGTGTCTTACGGCCTGCCGCAATCGATCGATGTTCCGGCAGTGCCGGCGCCAAGGGGGTCCAGGCGCGTGTTGCTCTACGTGCGGCATGGAGCCTACTCCGGGTCAGGCAGGACGTTCTTGTACTTGAAATGAAAGTAGTCGGGCCATTTGCGGCGATGCAGCGTGCACGCCATGTCCTCTTGCGGCGTCCCCAAGTGCTCATAGGGCAAGCGTTCCAACCGAACGGTTTGCCCGCCGATGGTTACGGAGTTTTCGTCGAACGCCTGTCTGAACGGCCTGCGTTGCTCGTCGTATAGCCGCCAGTCACAGGGATAGTCGACATGTCGGTTCTCGACGACCAGTTCGAACAAGAAGACATCGCAGACGTCGCCGTCACAAATCTCCTCGTGATCAAGCAGGATCACGAGATCGTCGCGTCCATCTTCGTTCGCGTCGACGAAGCCCCCATAGTACTCGAAACCGGCGGGAACGGGAAAGAAGCTCGAAGAGATAGCCTCTCCACCGCGTACCAGCATGACCGCAAGCAAAAGACTCGCGACCGCTATGCATGGCAAGTTACGGATCATATGAGCAGGTCCGGATCATCCACCAGCTTAGTCCACGATCGAAAACGGCACATGGCTTCTTCTCTAACGCCAATCGTGTTCGGCGACACGTTGCCGAGCACAGGGCGGATCATTGTCAATCATGAGAGTACACATCGGCGAACGACAAGAACGGACACCCTAAGAGTTTCGCATCTTCCTCGCGAAGATACCCGACATCATAAGTCTCGCCGTTCCAACGCATGACGTTTGTTGCTGCGCACATTGTGACATGTCCGTCGATGACCTCATCTGTGGCAACCAGTAGTCTGGCGGGATAGGTCTCCGACAGATCATCGAAAACAAATCTCAAGCTCGGCACGAGGCGCGGCAGTTGGCCAATCGGTCGCCATGTCGGCAAGGATCCCTCATCGCTTGCGCGTACCTCCAAGATCGCACCGCCGCAATCACCGCGGTGGCAGGTGTCGGGCGAGTCGACATAGACGAAGACCTCCTCACTGCCGTCGCCGTTAACGTCGAATGCCCCGACACGCACATCGCTCAGGTCGACACGGCCACCGGCAGCGGGTCTTCCGTAAACCTGTTCGGCATAGGCGAGTTTGCCGCCGTCGCCTTCCGTCCAAGCCGGCAGGTCGGGCTTGCGCAGTAGAAGACGGTAGACGTTGCCGTCGACAAAGGCGAAACGCTCGAACATCGCACGTTCAATGGGAACGCGTCGACGTTCGACGAACATCCAATCGGTCCTGTCGTTGGCGGGAACATCCGTCTCATCGGAAGCGAAGACGAAGAGGTCGCAACGGTCGCCATCGCACGCTGCCTCGTGATCGACGACCCAGATCAGGTCTTCGGTGCCGTCCCCATCGAAATCGGCGAACGCTCCGAAGATATCCGCCCCCGTCACCGCACCGGTCTTATAGTTCCCGGAGAATCGCGATGACCGCAGGTAGTCGTCCACCAGCAGGTAATGATCGCCGATATAGGGCAGCAGGTTGATCTCCTGCGGCAGATTGTCGCCGGAAGCCGTCGCGCGATGTACGCCAGCGGCGATTAGAACAAGCGCCAAGAGTCTGAAAGCGCGATGGAACATTCGAAAGCCTTTGCTCCACTGGTTGGTGCGCGCTGCGTCGGATCTGGATTCCGATGCGGCTAGTAGGGCACGACTGGACATCCAAGCGCTTCGCTTTCCTCGCGCGAAAGCCCAAAGTCGATGTCATACGTGTCGCCGTTCCAGCGCAGATAGGAGCGGCTGCTGCACAGACTGGCATATCCGTCGACGGTTTCGTCGATGACGCGCATGGTGCGTCCCGGCCACACGAAAGCATCCCGCCTTGAGAGCAGGTGCATGGCTGGGTCGAGAGCAGTCAGTTCACCGATCCACCGCCAATCCGTAAGAGAGCCATCCTCGGACGGTAGCAGCTCCAAAACAGCGCCGCCGCATTCATCGCTTTCGCAGATGGGAGGTGATACGACGTAAATGAACACCTCCTCGCGTCCGTCACCGTTAACATCGTATGTGCCGACACGTACGTGACTCAGCAGGATCTCGTCCACTTTGAACGGCAAGCCGAGAACTTCGGCGAAGTAGTCGAACCGATCCATGCCCTCCAGTCGTGGGTTGAGAACAGCCCATTCACGCTGCAACGTGACGGTTTGGTCGCCAAAGGTCACGAACCGCTCGCGGAGTGATTGTTTAACCGGCATGGCGAGGCGATCCGTCAGTCGCCAGTTGGATGCTTCGGTGGAAGCCTGATCGTCGTCATCGTCAGGTACAAAAATGAACACATCACATGTACCCTGTTCGCATGCCACGTCGTGGTCGACCATGATGATAAGCTCTTCGACACCATCACCGTCGACGTCAGCGAGCGCTTCGTAGAACTGTCGCGCCGTCAACGCACCGGTTTCGTAGAACGACCCATACCACGCTGTCGCCATGTACTCTTCGACGAGCCAAAGATACGCGCCGATCTCCGGCAGCAAGACGACCTGCTTGGGGAGCCCATCGCCGTGCGTGCCCTTTAGTTCGATGCCGATGACCAGGAAGGCGATAGCGATGAATGGCCACTTTCGGTGCGTCACAATGGCGCCCGCAATTCGTTGAGTGGCGCCACGCCATCGGACGCATAGAGCGGTACGATCGAAAACAGCCGCAGGCGCGTTTCGATAGCTTTGAAGGCTTGGTCCATCGTCCGTTCGCCCGGGATCTCGGTTGTGGGAAAAGTGTCAGCGTCAGACACCCATTCATTGTCTTCAAGATGTCTAAGATACTGCCTAAGCCGTCCCTCCCCTTCGCGATGGGCCGCGGCGAGCAATCCTGCTTCTGTGATCTCGAACGTGTCGACGATTCCTGCAATCTCCTGGCCGACAAAGTCGGTTAAGTCGAGGTTGTTGAGATATTGCAGCTTCTTTTCGAGGAATGCGGCAAAGGCGAGGTTTTGAAGTTCCGGATTCGCGAGAAACTCATCGCGATCGGGTAGGCCGTTGAGGGTCCATGTTTCCAGGTCGCGCATGAGACCGATGTCGATGAGTCCACCCGCCAGTATCTGATAGCGGCCAACACCGGTGCTCGACCTGCTCGTTTCGCCCCAGTTGTCGAATGTCTTTTCGGCCTCCGCAATTCTGTCAGCAAACTCTTTGGAGACCGGAAGGAGTTGATCATCTGTCCATATCTCGGCGATCGGCACCGTGGGTTTCGCTGAGGGAAGAGGCGGGATAGCAGATCGTCGAGCTTCCTGAACGGCTCGCTCCGGCTTCCTTGCCGGAACCGGCGGTGTAGTCGCCGGCGGCTCCGTCGCCGCCGCATCGGCATCTACCCTCACGGTGCGCCGCGTCGTCGCGGCCGAGGCCGGAAAGATGCGCCGCGCCTGTCGGGCGACCGGCGTTTCGCTGTCCGACACGGCCTCGCGTTTCAACTCGTCGGCGAAGGCGAACGCGATGTGTTCGCGCGATCCCATCGGGAACGGGTTGGCCTCGCCGCTGGCGACCATGCGGGTGATGGCGCCGGCGTCGACGGTTGTCGGCTTGCGTGTGGACTCGGTCTTGCGGTGTTGACGTTGTGATGCCCTGCTTCGGCTCATGATCGTGGGAACTCCCAGTTAAGGTTGATTCCACCTCCCGTCGGGAAAACGTAGCACGAACAAACTGCGCAACCAAGGGTTTATTTTCTTGCCTTGAATTCGCCTGAATTCAGGATCGGATGGCTGACACCCGTGGGCGTCGCACACGGGCCCGCGCGGTTATGCTGCAGTGCAAGAATCCCCTTGCGAATCGCCATGCGGGCTGGTTGTTTAGCGCCGACAGCCGCAGCTTCCCCAATTCAGCGTTGCGGGCCCCTGAAGGGGACCCGAAGGAGACCACCCATGGCAGAGACGCTCTACCACTATATCGGCGGCCAGAGGGTCGCCGGCGCCGGCGAGCGCACCGGCGACATCACCAATCCGGCGACCGGCGAGGTCATCGCCCAGGTGCCGTTCGCCAGCGGCGACGAGGTGCGCCAGGCGATCCAGACCGCCGCCAAGGCGCACCCGGAATGGGCAGCCGTCACGCCCCAGAACCGGGCGCGCGTCATGTTCCGCTTCAAGGCGCTGATCGAAGCCAACATGGACGAACTGGCCGAGCTCACCTCGCGCGAGCACGGCAAGACGCTGTCGGACGCCAAGGGTTCGATCACCCGCGGCATCGAGGTGGTCGAATACGCCTGCGGCATATCCCAGGTCTTGAAGGGCGAGTTCTCCGAGAATGTCGGCACCAATGTGGACAGCTATTCGGTGCGCCAGCCGCTCGGTGTCTGCGCCGGCATCACGCCCTTCAACTTCCCGGCGATGGTGCCGATGTGGATGTTCCCGATGGCCATCGCCGCGGGCAACACCTTCGTCCTCAAGCCGTCCGAGAAGGTCCCGTCGACCTCGCTGCGCCTGGCCGAGCTTCTGGAAGAGGCGGGCGCGCATCCGGGCGTGCTGAACGTGGTCAACGGCGACAAGGAGGCGGTCGACACGCTGCTCACCGACCCGACCGTGCAGGCCGTCAGCTTCGTCGGTTCGACGCCGATCGCCGAATACATCTATCAGACCGGCACCGCCCACGGAAAACGGGTCCAGGCGCTGGGCGGCGCCAAGAACCACATGGTGGTCATGCCCGATGCCGATCTGGACCAGGCGACCGACGCCCTGATGGGCGCGGCCTATGGTTCGGCGGGCGAGCGTTGCATGGCGATCTCGGTCGCCGTCACCGTCGGCGACAAGGTGGCCGACGCGCTGATCGACCAGCTCAAGCCGCGGGTCGAGAGCCTCAGGATCGGGCCCTACAACGATCCCGATGCCGACATGGGTCCGCTTGTCACGCGCCAGCACTATGAGAAGGTGAAGAACTATATCGACGTCGGTGTCGAGGAAGGCGCCGATCTGGTGGTCGACGGCCGCGGCTTCTCGTTGCAGGGCTACGAGGACGGCAACTTCATCGGCGGTTCGATCTTCGACCGGGTGACGCCGGACATGCGCATCTACAAGGAAGAGATCTTCGGTCCGGTGCTCGCCGTCGTGCGCGCCGAGAGTTATGACCAGGCGCTCGGCCTGGTGAACGATCATGAGTTCGGTAACGGCACCGCGATCTTCACCCGCGACGGCGATGCCGCCCGTAACTTCACCGCCCGGACCAAGGTCGGCATGGTCGGCGTCAACGTCCCGATCCCGGTGCCGGTCGCTTATCACAGCTTCGGCGGCTGGAAGCGTTCGCTGTTCGGCGACCACCACATGCATGGGCCGGAAGGCGTGCGTTTCTACACCAAGCTCAAGACCATCACCGAGCGCTGGCCGTCCGGCATCCGCCAGGGTGCCGAGTTCATCATGCCGGTGCTGAAATAGACCAGACGGAGGATTGACCATCATGGCACGCAGCAAGATCGCGCTGATCGGCGCAGGCCAGATCGGCGGTACCCTGGCCCACCTCGTGGGCCTGAAAGAACTGGGCGATGCCGTCCTGTTCGACATCGCCGAGGGCGTGCCCCAGGGCAAGGCGCTCGACCTCGTCCAGTCGGGCGCGGTCGAAGGGTTCGACGCGGTGATGGAAGGCGCCAACGACTATGAGCCGATCGCCGGCGCCGACGTCATCATCGTCACCGCCGGCGTGCCGCGCAAACCGGGCATGAGCCGCGACGACCTGATCGGCATCAACGCCAAGGTGATGAGCCAGGTCGGCGCCGGCATTAGGGAGCACGCGCCCGATGCCTTCGTCATCTGCATCACCAACCCGCTGGATGTCATGGTCTACCACCTGCAGCGCGTCTCGGGCCTGCCGCCGGAGCGTGTGGTCGGTATGGCCGGCGTGCTCGACAGCTCGCGCTTCCGCACCTTCCTGGCCCAGGAGATGAACGTCTCGGTCGAAGACGTCACGGCCATGGTCATGGGCGGCCACGGTGACAGCATGGTGCCCCTGGTGCGCTATTCGACGGTCGGCGGCATCCCCTTGCCGGATCTCATCAAGATGGGCTGGCTGACCCAGGAACGCCTCGACGCCATCGTCCAGCGCACGCGCGACGGCGGCGCGGAGATCGTCGGTCTCCTGAAGACCGGCTCGGCGTTCTACGCGCCGGCGTCGTCGGCCATCGAGATGGCCGAGGCCTATCTGAAGGACAAGAAACGCGTGCTGCCCTGCGCCGCCCACCTGACCGGCCAGTACGGCGTCGACAACTGTTATGTCGGCGTGCCTGTGGTGATCGGCGCCGGCGGTGTCGAGCGGATCGTCGAGATGGAGCTCAACAGCGACGAGCAGGCGATGTTCGACAACTCGGTCGCCTCGGTGCGCTCCTTGATGGAAGCTCTGGAGGGTGTCCTCGGCGCGTCGTGATAGGCTGAACCATGAGGCGCCTGGCGACCCTTTTCGCGCTCGTTCTTGTCTGGGCTCCATCGGCCCAGGCGGAAGAACCGGAGCGCGGCACGGCGGAGGAGGCGCAGGCCATGGTGGCGCGCGCCATCGCGCTCTACGACCAGGCCGGCATGGGTGATGCGTTTCGCCAGATCACCCTGTCGCCGGACCCCGGTTTCCGGGATCGCGACCTCTATCTCTTCGTCATCGATCAGGCCGGTTTCATGGCCGCCCACGCGCTCTATCCCGGTAGTGTCGGCACCAACGGCATGAACGCGGTGGATTCGGCGGGCACCCGTTACGTCCGCGAAATCGTCGCGCACGCCACGCCGGGAGGCGCCTGGGTCGACTACATCTTTATCGATCCGTTGACCGGCGCGCCCGCGCCCAAGTCGACCTGGGTCGTCCTGCACGACCGGTTCATCTTCGCCTGCGGCATCTATGCCGGGGAGGTCGGCATATGAGGTATCCGCTGTTCACCGCGCCGGCATCACATCGTCTTGATGACACGCTGTGACGATGGTCACCATCAAGTAAATCCCTGCCACCAAAGCCAGAAAGCCTGTATCGATGACACTGATGACTGTTGTCATGGGAATCCGTGATGTTAAAGTGCCGTTAACACGCCAACAGCCGGCTGTTTCGATGATTACTGCCCCCAGGGCGCCCCAATGAATCTGCATGAGTACCAAGCCAAGGAGGTCTTGGCGGCGTATGGGGTTGCGGTCCCGCACGGCAAGGTAGCGCGCAGCGGCGATGAAGCCGAAAAAGCAGCCGGGGATCTGGGCGGCGACCTTTGGGTCGTGAAAGCACAGGTTCACGCGGGCGGGCGCGGCAAGGCGGGCGGCATCAAGGTCTGCCGCACAGGCGACGAGGTCCGCCAGGCCGCCGATGCGATGATCGGCACCAATCTCACAACCCATCAGACCGGGCCGGAAGGCAAGCCGATCCATGCGGTCTATGTCGAGGAAGGGTCCGCTATCGCGCGCGAGCTTTACCTCGCCATGCTGGTCGACCGCGGCGCCGGCCGTGTTGCCATCATCGCCTCGACCGAGGGCGGCATGGACATCGAAGAGGTGGCGGCGGCGACGCCGGAGAAGATCCTGACCATCACGATCGATCCGGCGACCGGCCTGCAGGCCCACCATGGCCGGCGTATCGCCTTCGCTCTGGGGCTTGAAGGCGACCAGGTGAAGAAGGCAGGCAAATTTGTTGCCGGTCTTTACAAGGCCCTCAACGAAACCGATGCCAGTCTCTTGGAAATCAACCCACTCGTGGTGACCGAGGACGGCGATCTGCTGGCGCTCGACTGCAAGTACAACCTGGACGACAACGCGCTCTTCCGTCATGCCGACCTCGCCGCCATGCGCGACGACGCCCAGGAGGACCCGACCGAGCTGGAAGCCGCCGAAGTCGGCCTGAACTATGTCAAGCTGGACGGCAATATCGGCTGCATGGTGAACGGCGCCGGCCTTGCCATGGCGACCATGGATATCTGCAAGCTGGCCGGCGGCGAGCCCGCGAACTTCCTGGACGTCGGCGGCGGCGCGACCAAGGAACAGGTCGCCAGCGCCTTCAAGATCATTGTCTCCGACCCCAACGTTAAGGCCATCCTGGTCAATATCTTCGGCGGCATCATGCGCTGCGACGTCATCGCCGACGGCATTGTCGCGGCGGCCAAGGAACTGAACCTGGAGGTTCCCGTCGTCGTGCGGCTGGAAGGCACCAATGTCGATCAGGGCAAGGCGATCCTGGACCAGTCCGGGCTCAAGATCACCTCGGCCGACGATCTGTCGGATGCCGCAGCCAAGGCGGTCGCCGCGATTGGAGCCGGCTGATGGCCGTTCTCGTCGACAACAACACCAAGCTTCTGGTCCAGGGCTTCACCGGCAAGACGGCGACCTTTCACACCGAGCAGGCGATCGAGTACGGCACCGATGTCGTCGGCGGCGTGACGCCGGGCAAGGGCGGCGGCATGCATCTGGATCTGCCGATCTTCGACACGGTGCAGGATTGTGTCGATCAGACCGGCGCCAACGCCTCCGTCATCTATGTGCCGCCGCCGTTCGCGGCCGATGCCATCCTGGAATCCATCGACGCCGGCGTGCCGCTGGTGGTCGCCATCACCGAAGGCATCCCCGTGCTGGATATGGTGCGCGTCAAACGTGCGCTCGACGGCTCCTCGACGCGGCTGATCGGGCCCAACTGTCCCGGCGTCATCACGCCCGGCGAATGCAAGATCGGCATCATGCCCGGTCACATTCACATGCGCGGCAAGATCGGTATTGTCTCGCGCTCGGGAACGCTTACCTATGAAGGCGTACATCAGACGACCGCCACGGGCCTGGGTCAGACGACCTGCATCGGCATCGGCGGCGATCCGGACAACGGCACCAACTTCATCGACTGCCTGGAGATGTTCCTGGCGGACGACGAGACCGAAGGCATCATTATGATTGGCGAGATCGGCGGCAGTGCCGAGGAAGACGCCGCGCATTTTATCAAACACGAAAAACGCAAAAAACCGATTACAGGCTTCATCGCCGGTGTCACCGCTCCGCCTGGCCGCCGTATGGGCCATGCCGGCGCGATCGTCTCCGGCGGCAAGGGCAAGGCCGAAGACAAAATCGCAGCCATGCAGGACGCCGGGTTCCACATCGCGGATTCACCGGCCAGCCTGGGCACGACCATGCTGAAAGCCATGGGGGGATAACGTCGAATGCAACTACGGACGCCTGGAGCGCCGAGGTAAAGGTCCATGGGACAAACCGCCGACCAACTATCCTTTCTCTACGGAACCAACAGCAGCTACATCGAAGAGCTGTACGCACGCTACCTGAACGACCCCAACGCGGTAGACGAGAGCTGGCGGTCGTTCTTCGCAGAACTCAACGACGACGAACGGTCGGTGCTGGACGAGCTTCAGCCCAGCCGAGATGCGCGCAAGATCGCTGACATCGAATACGGCGACGACGAAGACGACACCCAGGCAAGAGGCCAGACTGAACGCGGCGGCAATGGCGCGGCCGCGGTGCCGTCATGGGCGCCGGCACCGGTCGCCGCCGGCCAGGGCGTCTCCCACTACGCCGTGGCGCGTGACAGCATTCGCATCCTGATGATGATCCGCGCCTATCGCGTGCGCGGCCATCTGGCCGCCAACCTCGATCCCCTGGGCCTGGAAGGCGAGCGTCATCACCCCGAGCTTGATCCCAAGAGCTACGGCTTTACCGACGAGGATCTGGACCGCGAGTTCTTCGTCGACGGCGTGTTGGGTTTCCAGACGGCAACCTTGCGTGAAATCCTCAACGCGGTGCGCGAGACCTATTGCGGCACCATCGGCGTCGAGTTCATGCATATCCAGAGCCCGCAGGAAAAGGCCTGGATCCAAAAGAAGTTCGAAGGCAGCCGAAGCCGGCCGGAACTGAGTGCCGAGGTCCAGCAACGGACCTTGAACGAGCTTTACCATTCCGAAGGTTTCGAGAAGTTCCTCAGCATCAAGTATCCGGGCGCCAAGCGCTTTTCCTTGGAAGGCGCGGAAAGCACGATCCCGGCGATGGAGGCCATCATCCACACGGCCGCCAAGCTGGGCGTCGACGACATCGTGCTTGGCATGCCTCATCGAGGGCGCCTGAACGTGCTGACCACGGTCATGCGCAAGTCCTATATGGCGGTGTTCTCCGAATTCCAGGGCGAGGCGGGCCACCCCGACGCGGTGCAGGGTTCGGGCGACGTCAAGTATCACCTGGGCACATCGGCCGATCGTCAGCTCGAGAACGGCCGCATGGTCCACTTGAGCCTGACCGCCAATCCGTCTCACCTGGAAGCGGTCAATCCGGTGGTCCAGGGAAAGGTCCGCGCGAAACAGACCCTGCGTTCGCCCGAAGAGCGCAAATGTGTTCTGGGCATCCTGCTGCATGGCGACGCCTCGTTCGCCGGCCAGGGTTTGGTCGCCGAAACGCTCGGCATGTCGGAGCTGCGCGGTTACCGGACCGGCGGCACCATCCACATCATCGTCAACAACCAGATCGGTTTTACGACCAGCCCCAGCTTCTCACGGTCGTCGCCTTATCCCTCGGATGTGGCGAAGATGGTGGCGGCGCCGATTTTCCATGTGAACGGTGATGACCCCGAAGCGGTCATCCACGTCGCGCGACTGGCCGCCGAATTCCGCCAGGAGTTCGGTCGTGATGTCGTCATCGACATTTTCTGTTATCGCCGTCATGGCCATAACGAGGGCGACGAACCGGCGTTCACCCAGCCGATCATGTACCGCACGATCGCCCAGCATCCGACGACCCGTCAGCTCTACACCGAGCGACTGATCAGCGAAGGCGCGATGACGGCCAAACAGGCCGATCAGATGATTCAGGACTTCAACAAGCAGCTGGAAGAAGACCTGGAAGCGTCCAAGAGTTACAAGCCCAACAAGGTCGACTGGCTCGAAGGCGCGTGGTCGGGCATGGAAGTGGCCGAACGCGACGGCGCGCGCCGCGGCAACACCGCGGTCAAGAAGGATGAGTTGATGACGGTCGGCAAGGCGATCGCGACGCCGCCGGAAGACTTCAACACCAACCGCAAGCTGCTGCGCATCATGGGCCAGCGCCAGAAGATGATCGAGACCGGCGAGGGTATCGACTGGGCGATGGCCGAGGCGTTGGCCTTCGGCACGTTGCTGTATGAAGGCGCCAGCGTGCGCCTTTCAGGCCAGGACTGTGGCCGCGGTACGTTCAGCCAGCGTCATTCCGTCCTGATCGACCAGCTTACCGAAGACCGGTACATCCCACTGAACCACATCAGCGACGACCAAGGCCGCTATGAGGTTATCGACAGCATGCTGTCGGAAGCCGGCATTCTGGGTTTCGAGTATGGCTACAGCCTGAACGATCCGAAGTGCCTGGTATTGTGGGAGGCGCAGTTCGGCGACTTCTCCAACGGCGCCCAGGTCATCATCGATCAGTTTCTTGCCGCCGGCGAAAGCAAGTGGTTCCGCATGTCGGGCCTGGTCATGCTGCTGCCGCACGGTTATGAAGGGCAGGGTCCGGAGCACAGCTCGGCGCGGCCGGAGCGCTACCTGCAGCTCGCCGCCGAAGACAACATGCAGATCGTCAACTGCACGACGCCGGCGTCGTATTTCCACGTGTTGCGCCGCCAGATGAAACGCAACTTCCGCAAGCCGCTGATCGTTTTCACGCCGAAGTCGCTGCTGCGCCACAAGCTGTGCGTTTCGTCGATCGACGATTTCAGCGGCGACACGCAGTTCCATCGCACCTTGTGGGAGCTTGATGACGCCAAGCGTGGCAAGGACATGAAACGCGTCATCATGTGCACCGGCAAGGTCTACTACGATCTCTATGAGAAGCGCGCGGAGCTCGGCCTCGACGACGTGACCTTCGTCCGGTTGGAGCAACTGGCGCCGTTCCCGATCGGTGCGTTGCAGGAGGCCGTGGATTACTTCCCCAATGCCGAATTCATCTGGTGTCAGGAGGAACCGCGCAACATGGGCGCGTGGACTTATGTCTCCGACCAGATCGAGCAGGAATTGGATGCCCATAAGACGACGACGCGGTACCCTCGCTATGTCGGGCGGCCGGACGCGGCGTCGCCGGCGACCGGGTTCATCAAGGTTCACCAGCGCGAACAGGAAGCGCTCGTCATGGAGGCGCTGACCGGATGATGGCGCGCGCCCGCTTTATCGCCAGAGGACAGGCACGATGACAGTCGACATCACGGTTCCGCAGCTCGGTGAGTCGGTGACGGAGGCGACGGTCGCCAACTGGTTCAAGAAGCAGGGCGACGCCGTCAAAATGGACGAGGCCCTGGTCGAACTGGAGACCGATAAGGTCACGATGGAGGTCTATGCGCCGGCTGACGGCGTCCTGGCCGAGGTCGTCGCCGACGAAGGCGCCGATGTCGAGGTCGGCGCGTTACTCGCCCGCCTTAACGAGGGCGCCGCGGGGGCAGCGCCTTCGGAAGCGCCCGCCGAGGCGCCTGCTGCGGCCGAGCCCGCCACCCCGCCGGCCGCGGCCGAAGCACCGGCTGAAGACGGCAAGGCCGATGGCGCCGGCATGGCGCTGTCGCCGGCGGTCAGCAAGCTCATCAACGAGAACAACCTTGATCCCAGCGCCATCAAGGGCACGGGCAAGGACGGCCGTCTGCTGAAGGGCGACGTGCTGGCGTTCCTGGAGGCCAAGGAAAGCGCGCCCGCGGCGGCGCCAGCTCCCGCCGAACCGGCGCCGGCGGCCGCGCCGCAGAAGGCAAAGACGGTCGTGCCGCCGACACCGGCCGATCCGGAGGGCCGCGAAAAGCGCGTCAAGATGACGCGGCTGCGCCGCAGCATCGCCGAGCGCCTGAAGGCCGCTCAGGACAACGCGGCGATGCTGACGACCTTCAACGAAGTCGACATGTCGGCGGTGATGGCGGCACGCAAGGAATACCGCGACCGCTTCGAAAAGAAACACGGCGTGCGTTTGGGTTTCATGTCGTTCTTCGTCAAGGCCGCCGTTCAGGCGCTGAAGGACATTCCCGCCGTTAACGGCGAGATCGCCGGCGACGAGATCGTCTACAAGTACTATTACAACATCGGCGTCGCGGTGAGTTCGCCCCAGGGCCTCATCGTGCCGGTGCTGCGCGATGCCGACAAGATGTCGTTTGCCGAGGTCGAGCAGACGATCAACGAGATGGGCCGCAAGGCGCGCGAAGGCGAGTTGACGACCGGCGATCTGACCGGCGGCACGTTCACCATTTCGAACGGCGGCATCTTCGGTTCCATGATGTCGACGCCGATCCTGAATCCGCCCCAGTCGGGCATCCTGGGCATGCACAAGATCCAGGAACGCCCGATGGTGGTGGATGGCGCGATCGAGGCCCGTCCCATGATGTATCTGGCGCTGAGCTACGACCACCGCATCATCGACGGCCGTGAGGCCGTGGCCTTCCTGGTGCGCATCAAGGACGCGATCGAGGATCCTCAGCGCTTGCTGCTGGACATC
>JANQGO010000488.1 GCA_028277285.1 Alphaproteobacteria bacterium
CGCGGCCTCGCGCCGGACCCGCTCGCTGTCGTCGAGCGCCAACACGTCGATCAAGTCGGGGACGACAGACGGATCGTCGAGATCACCGAGCAAGCTCGCGACATCCGCACGCACAGGGACCTCGGCGACATGCACGCTCGGGGTGACGGATTCGATACCCCACGCCGACACCATGACCTCGGCGAGTGCCCGGGCAAACCCGTTGGCCCGTTCGAAGGCATCGTTGAACGGGGCATTCTGCGGCTTGTCATAGCCCAGATTCACCGTCGCCAAGGTGAACGGCATCGGCGTCACGCTCTGGAACTCCTGGTAATAGGAATTGCCGCCCGGGTCCTTCAGCAGGACCGCGCCGTTGACCGACGCACCGGTATAGAGATAAGCACCGCCGGCCTCAAAATAGGTTCGGCCCAGTGCCCGGCCCTCGAGCCAGACCTCGATAGTGTAGGAGGCCTCGTCCCCCGCGTCCGGTTCGGCCAGATCAAAGCCCGCCTCGAACACCATGTCTTCGGCGGTCTCGAGCACCGGCAGTTTGAAGTTCTCGAGCGGATGGAAACCCTGCTCGGGCGGGATGCGGTAATCAAACGACTGATTGATCACGAGCAGCACGTTGTCGGCGCGCGCGCCGGCGGGCGCGACAACGAGCAGCGCGATACCGAAAGTCACCGCCACACCCAGCGCGTGGCACAGTCGACGTACCGGTTTCATGACATGAAGGATGATAATGCAGATCGCCAACGGTTGGTATCGCGAGGAAGATCGCGGTTTCGTCAGCCTTCCGCGGCGACGTTCTGGCCGGCCCACCACTGCATCCAAGCATCGTGATCGGGACCGAAGCTCTCACCGGTGATGGTGCGGAGCGACCACGACGAGAACCAGCGGACATCGTCGGAGCTGTCCTCCAACGCGTCGATCAGGGAGGGGATCGCCTGCTCGTCGCCAAGGCGCCCCAGCGACCACGCGGCTTCCCATCGCGCCCGTTCATCGTCGTCAAAGGCCAGCACGTCGATCAGGTCCGGCGTGACAGAGGGATCGCCGACATCGCCGAGATACTTGGCGACGCTGGAGCGGATCACCGGCTCGTGCTCATAGAGCGACGGCACGAGCGCATCCATCCCCCAAGTCTGATGAAAGACACGCGCCAGGGAATTGACGAGCCCGCCCGGCTGTTCGAGTGTCGTGACGAACGGCGCGTTGCGCGGGTCTTCGTATCCCAGGTTGATCGTCAACTCGAACTGCCGCTGGGTTTCGCTTAAAAAGTTGGAACGCGCCGTCTCGCCATCGGCCGATGTCAGCACGACGGCACCGTCCAGTTGCGCGCCGGTATAGAGATAGGCCTTGACCGGTTGAAAGTAACTGCTGCCCAGCGCACGGCCGCGAATGGTGATCTGCAACAGCGCGTCATAGGAGCTTTCGTCTTCGGGGTAGACAACATCCATGTCCGCGGCGAACAGCATGTCTTCGGCAAGCGCCAGCGCCGGCAGGTCAAAATCGTCCATTTCCGTATAGGTGATCTGAGAGGGCTCGCGGTACTCATAGATCTGATCGACGACGATCAAAACCGTCTGCGCATCGGCGCGCACGGCTCCCGACGCCGCGAACAAGGCAACGGCGGCAAGCACGGCCTGGAGCAGACGATCGTAGCAAATCCCTCGTTTCATGGGCCTATTCTAGCGCCAAACAGGCTCAATTTCGCCTATGCGGCACCTAATCGACCTCAAACGCGCGTGATACCGCCGAAAACCGAGTCGAGCTAAGGCTGGTGCCGGTCGCGCCAGTCCGCGACCAGCGCCTCGCCCTCGGCGATGTCCTTCTCGGACATGGCGTTCACGAAGGAGGCGAGATTGGTCGCCGCGAAGGCGTCGCCACCGCCGGCCGCCAGACTAAGCCACTGATAGGCCTCGGCGCGGCGGTCACCGTCATCACGCGCCAGCAGATAACCGAGAAGCGACTGCGCCGCCGTATCGCCGGCTTCGGCAGCGGGGGCCAGGCTTTCTTCCGCGCCCGCCAGATCGACCGGGCCGCCGCGGCCCTCGACCTGCATCAGTGCCAGGCGATAGGCCGCGCGCGGGTGACCCTGCGACGCCGCCTCCCCATACCAAGCACGCGCGGCCGCCAGATCGATCTCGTCGTGGACGCCATGCTCCAGCGCGAAGGCAAGAAGATACTGCGCTTCGGCATCGCCCGCCTCGGCCTGTTCGCCATACCATGAAAGCGCGTCGCTATAGCCGGCATGAACACCAGGCGACACGACAAGGCCGGCGATCAGAACAACGGCGCCACCAAGCATCGCACCGGCATCACGCACGCGACGCAACGCGTCGCCACATCGAACCATCATGACGATGGCCGTCCCCCCAATCACGCTCCGTTGTTGGGAGATTAGCCGCGACACAGGCCGGTCACAATGGCCGGCCGCTTCCATCCGTCAGGCGGTGCAGCAAGCCCTCCACCGCCTCGTCGAAGGCGACGTCCCCGGCAAGCACGCTGTCGCACAAGGTCCCCAGCACGTCCTGTTCCAGCTCATGAGCACGGTCGCGGGCCAGATCCGCGACGGCGGCGACCAGCAACTGACCCATACGCCGGCGCGCGCCATCGACGCCGGAGGCCGCCTTGCGCGCGCCGAGGTCAATGACCGCGTCGACCAGGTCGGCGACACCGTCGCCACGGACCGCGATCGTTTTCAGCACCACCGGCCGCCGCTCTTCCGGCAGGTAGGACGACGCGCCCTTCAGCGCGGCCTCGGTTTGCACGGCCTGGGGCAGATCGGTCTTGTTGACGACCAGCACATCGGCGATTTCCAGGATACCGGCCTTGGCGGCCTGGACCTCGTCGCCCGCGCCCGGCGCCCATACGACGACGCGGATGTCGGCCAGGCCGGCGATCTCGATCTCCGACTGGCCGACGCCCACGGTCTCGACCAGGACGACATCCTTGCCGCCGGCATCCATTACGTCGACCAGCCGCGCCGTGTTGCGCGACAAGCCGCCCAGGTGGCCGCGCGAGGCGACCGAGCGCACGAAGACGCCGGGGTCGCCGGCATGATCCAGCATGCGCACGCGGTCGCCCAGCAGCGCGCCGCCGGTGAACGGGCTGGACGGATCGACCGCCAGCACCCCGACCGTTTTGGCGCGCCGGCGCAGGTCCCGTATCACCGCGGAGACCAGGGTCGACTTGCCGGCGCCGGGCGCGCCGGTGATCCCGACCACAAGCGCCCGCCCGGTCCGGCCATGAGCAGCCCGCAGTACATCCGCCGCCTCGGTGGTGTCGTTCTCGACCGCCGTGATGGCGCGCGCGAGCGCCGCGCGGTCGCCTTCGAACAGGCGATCGATCCAGGTGGCGGGTTGAGAAGACGAAGACGCTGACATGGTGGCGGCGCAGTCTACGCGCGCGGCGCACCGGCCGGAAGACCGACGCTCGATTGCGCAACCCGGCATTTTGACGCAGGTTTTGTTGATGGCCACGACCAACAAACTGGAATTGATGTCGGTCAGCGGCGCCGACGGCGGCTGCATGCCGGTTGACGGCGTTTCCCTGCAGGTTGGACCGGGCGAGACCCTCGCCGTCCTGGGCCCCGAACGCGCCGGTAAATCGTCGCTTATCCGTCTGATCGCGGGCTTCGGCGACGTCGTCGGCGGTCACATTTCGTTCAACGGCCATAACCTCGCGAAGATCGCGCCGCGCAAGCGGCCGTTCGCCCTGCTCGGTGAACGCGATGCGTTGTTCCCGCATCTCACCGTGCGCAAGAACATCGCCTATGGGCTGAAGGCCCATCGCCTTGATCCCCGCGATATCGAGGAACGCATCGCGGAGAACCTCGCGTTCTTCGAGATCTCGTCGCTCCTGAACGATTACCCGGATGCCTTGAGCCGGTCGGACCGCCACAAGGTTGCCTTGGCCCGTGCGCTCGCGACACGGCCGCTGGTCGTCTTGATGGACCAACCGTTTGACGCGCTTGATCCGGTGCTTGCCGGCAGCTTGATGTTCACCTTGCGCGATCTGCAGCGTCGGGCCGGATTCAGCATGATCATCGCGACGCGCGACAGCGATGCAGCGCTTGCCGTCGCCGACCGCGTGGCGGTCTTGAGCGAAGGCCGCCTGCTGCAGGTGGGAACGCCCGATGCGCTCTTCGATCGTCCGGAACACGCCCTGGTCGCGACTCTGACCGGGCCGGTCAACCTGCTTTACGGAACAGCGCACGGCAACGCGATCGAGGTCTCCGGATTGGGGGCGTTGCCGGCCAACGCGGCCGAACTGCCCGCCGGCACGCCGGCGGTCCTGTGCCTGCGTCCCGACCTCCTGGAACTGTCGCTCTATCCGCCGGAGAACACGGAGATTGCCGTTCCGTTCGAGGTGCGCGATGTCACCTATGCCGCGGGCGGCTTGCGCGTGAGCCTGGAGAGCGGTGCGCACCGGCTGGCGGCCCGCCTCGACGGCCGCCGCTTGACATCACATGACTTGCCTTCCGGGCGCCAGATATGGTGTACCTGGGACCGCGACGCGGCCCACGTCCTGCGCGCGTGACACAACAATCGATACCAAAGGATCCAGGGGGACTTCATGAGTGACGGTAAGACCATCGTGTTCTTTCCGGAGGCCGCGTTCGGCCCGGCGCTAAACTCCGTCGGCATCGCGCAGGTCTGCCGCGACATGGGACACAACTGCGTGTTCGTCGCCGATGTCGGCTTTGAAGGCGTGTTCGCCGGCTACGGTTTCGAGGAACGCCTGATCCACATGTCCGAGCCGATGGACGCGGACGCCGCCGCGAAGTACTGGGTCGACTTCATCAACGGCCATCTGCCGAATTTCCGCACCCCGCCGATCGATCAGATCTCGACCTATATCAAGGGCTGCTGGGAAGCGATCCTGGAGACGTCGGTGTGGGCGGAAAAGGAACTGCCCGAGACGCTCTCTGACATCAAGCCCGACCTGATCTGCGTCGATAACGTCATCCTGTTCCCCGCGACCAAACAATACGGCGTGCCCTGGGTGCGCATCATCTCGTGCAGCGAGAACGAGATCGAGGACCCGGATATCCCGCCGCACCTTTCCGGCTGCTTTGCCGACGACAAGGCCTGCTTCACGGCGTTCCGCGAGAAGTTCGAGCGCGAGATCAAACCGATCCACGACAACTTCAACAAGTTCCTGGCCGAATGTGGCGAAGACCCTTATCCCCTCGGCCAGTTCTTCGAGGCCTCGCCCTGGCTCAACCTGCTGCACTATCCCAAACCGCTCGCCTAC
Organism: Alphaproteobacteria bacterium; assembly: GCA_028277285.1. Taxonomy (GTDB): domain Bacteria; phylum Pseudomonadota; class Alphaproteobacteria; order SP197; family SP197; genus JANQGO01. Next base: position 5,239 of record JANQGO010000488.1, read on the forward strand.
GAGCGCCGCCATCCGCTGGACCCGGAGAAGTTCCAGTATCTCGAAGGCTGCATCCGCGCTGAGGAGAGTTACGAGGTTCCGGCGTTCAACGAGAACAACGACAAGCCGCTGATCTATGTCAGCTTCGGCAGCCTGGGCTCGTCCGACACCGATCTGATGAAGCGCCTGATCGCGACGCTGGGCAAGCTGCCCTATCGCGTGCTGGTCAATGTCGGCGACTATGGCGATGCCTATGACTCCGTCCCCGACAACTGTCACGTCGAAAGCTGGTATCCCCAGCCGTCGGTCATCGCCCAGGTCGACGCGGTCATCCACCACGGCGGCAACAACAGCTTCAACGAGTGCCTGTTCTTCGGCAAACCGGCGTTGATCATGCCCTATTGCTGGGACGGCCACGATAACGCGTCGCGCATCCAGGAGACCGGCTACGGTCTGAAGCAGGAGCGTTACACCTGGTCCGACAGCGACATCGAAAACGCACTCACCACCATGATGACCGACGAGGCGATGGCAAAGCGCCTGGCCGATCTGTCCAAACACATGCAGGCCCAGGACGGCCGGCGCAAGGGCGCGGAGGCGCTTGATAACCTCCTGAAGGCCACCGCGTCGTGAGCGACACGACGGTTCCCCGCCTGCCCGACGTCGCCAACCTGAGCGAGAGCGACCTGGCCGATTGGGGTGAGGTGCCCGAGCCGCTCAGCGACACCGTGTCGCACACATCCGGCAAGGTCATCGTCGGTGGCGGCGGCGCCTTTCCCGAGGCCGGTTACTGGCGCTGCACGCCGGGAAGCTGGCGCTGCGAGGTCGAGCGTGACGAGTTCTGTCACTTTCTTGAGGGATCGTGTCTCTACACCCACGACAACGGCGAGGAGATAGCCATCAAGGGCGGCGACACCGCCTGGTTTCCCGCAGGCTGGCGCGGGCGTTGCGACGTCCGCGATACGGTCGCCAAGGTCTACCTGATCCGATAACGGCGCTTACGGGACAGCGGGGCTGCCGGTCCCTGTCGCGCGGCCCAGATCGGTGGAGAGCATCTGCCCTGGGGGGACCCCGACCTTAGCGGCGCGCAACGGGACCGGCTTCTTCCCTGAGGAAGCCCGAACACCGAACAGGGCCGGCATCCGGTGGAGCTTCGGCTTCGCCGGCCATGAACGGCGATGCCAGAGCTGTGAGGAGTCATATAAAACGGATATCGGCTAGAGTTTGTGACCTCCGTCACTCGTCATGGCTTCGTTCGTCGGATTGGTAATGGTAATCACTGTCGTGCCGGCCCGCGCCGCCCATCGAGGCACCGCTGGCCCTGATGTCGCAGCATCTAAGCGCCAAGGGATCGCAATGAAACATCTGCTCGCTTCCGTCAGTCTCGCTCTTACCGCAACGGTCTCGCTCGGTGCCTTCGCGGGCATGGACGAGGCCAAGAACGCCTATGAGACCGGCCAGTTCGAATCGGCCTATCAAGAGTTCGAGGTTCTCTACGGCCAGGGGGACGCGGAGGCTGCCTATTACCTGGGCCGCATGCATCATATGGGCGAAGGCGTTCCGCAGAACTTCTCACAGGCGCTGAACTGGTATCGCAGCGCGGCCGACGGCGGCAGTGCCGACGGCTATTTCGCGATGGGTCAGATGTACGAAAAGGGCCAGGGATCGCCGCAGGATTTCAACAGAGCCTTTGAGGCCTATCAGGCCGCGTCCGATCGCGACCACATGACCGCGCGCAAGCGCCTGGCCATGATGCATGCGGAGGGTCTTGGCACGCAGGTCGACTATGGCGAGGCGGCCAGACTGATGCAGACGGTCGTCGATACGGGCGACCCGGAGGCCGAGCAGCTGCTCGCCTACCTGATGGACAGCGGCCAGGTGCCCAAGGATGCGGCATCCGGCTCCAACGAGCCGGCCCTCGCGGCAGTTCCTGCCGAGCCGCTTACCCCTGCCGAACAGATGCGACAGCGATTTGAACGCGCGCTGCTAAGCGTCGACATGGGTCAGCAGCCTGACGCCGCGGCCGATTTGGTCTGGGAGCTTGATGTCACCGAAGCCGATGATGGCACCATCACGCTCGATCTTCTTGGCCTGAACCTGATCGGCGAAGATGCGGGATGGGAGATCGGTGATTCGCGCACGGTCATGACGCCTGTTGGCGACGCCATCTACAACACAACCGTTGAACTGCCCCAGGAGACCGTGTTCCTGGACGAAAAGGGCCAGGCCATCGGCGGTACGACGTTCGCCGGCCAAAGTTTTGAAGGCATCTACCACCTGGATTTCGGCCAGTTCGTCAATCTGGACGCGGCCTATGACGACATTCAGATTAGGGCCGAACCGGCCGGCGAACCGGCTTTCGAGCTCACGATCGCGCGCGCCGCGGCACTGATGGACCTGGAGGAGACGGCGCCGGGCAAGTGGTCGGGGCCCTATTCGGGCGGCTTGGAGTCGCTCGCCATCGATGTCGCAGGCGAAGGCGGTATGACGGCCGAACAAATCTGGTTCGATACCGACACGCAGGGCGCCGATCTGGAGTTCTTCTTCACGCTGCAGCAAAACATGGAACGCCTGCAGGTCCAGATGGCGGAAGACCCCGCGAGCATGGACCAGAAGGCAATTGGCCAGATGATGCAGCAGGCCTTCTTTGAGTTTCAGAACCTGCTGGCCGAACACCAGCCGCTGATCCAAAGCGTGGATTTTGCAGCTGGCGCCAACGACATGGAAGTTGTCGATGGCGACGGCGCGGTCCAGTTCGCCGCCGACGAGATCGGCTATGGCTTCGGCATGACCAATCTGGACCAGCCCCTGTCGACCATGTCGCTCAACTACGGTCACACCGGGCTTGAAGCCGCGACCGACGAGGAGTTGCCCGACGCCTATCTGCCGACCGAGATGGAGGTCGCGTTCGAGTTCGACCGCCTGCCGCTTGAACAAGCCATGACCATGATGATGGAGATGATGGAGGGCGCGGCCGCCGATCCTATGAACTTCGAGGAGCAGATGGAAATGTCGCTGATGTTCCTGGGATTGGGCATGCAGCAGCAATTCGTCAGCTCCGGCAGCGTGTTCCGCATCAAGGCGTTCAACTACGACAGCGAGGCGCTGGATGCGACCATGGCCGGTGAGATCGCGGCATCGGCGGACTCGCCTTACGGCGCCGTCGGCGCCATCGATCTGCAGATCGTTGGGCTGGATCAGGCCGTGCAGGACTTGTCTGCCACCACCGACAAGGATCCCGATACCCAGGACATGGTGGCCACCCTGACCATGCTGCAGTCCATGGGCGCGCGCTCGGAAGCCGAGGGCCGGTCGGTCCACGACTATGCCTTCAACTTCACGCCAGAGGGCCAGATCCTGCTGAACGGCAACGACATGGCGCCGATGATCGGCGGCATGATGGGCGAAGAAGCTCAGCCCTGATCGCCTGACGCGGCGGTCTTGCGCCGCAGCAGTGATTCCCGTCTGAAGACGTAGATGCCGGCGCCCGCGACCACGGCGGCGCCGGTCAGCGTCAGCGCGTCGGGGAAGTTGCCGAAGAAGATCAGGCCGAAGATCACCGCCAGCACCATGTGCAGGAAGGTGAACGGCGCAAGCAGCGACACCGGTGCGTAACGGTAGGCCAGGATCAGACTGAAATGACCGCCGGTGCCGAAAATGCCGGCCAGCGCGAACAGCGCCCAGTCCCATGGTGCCGGGGTCTGCCAAACGAACGGCACCGCGATGCTGAGCACCGCGGCGCCGACGATCGCCGTATAGAAAAGCGTCGTGTCCGAGCCGTCATGGCGCGCCAGGATGCGGGTCAGGATGGTGAAGAACGCCATGCACACAGCCGTCCCGATGGGCAGAAAGTAGGCCCAGTGGCGGATCTCCAGGCCCGGCCGCATGATGATGATGGCGCCGATCAGCCCGACGACGATGGCCGTCCAGCGGCGCGCGCCGACCTTTTCGCCGAGCAGCGGAATGGCAAGTGCGGTGGTCAGGAGCGGCGCGACAAAACCGATCGCGACCGCATCGGCCAAGGGAATGTACTTGACCGACAAGAAGAAGAGATAGGTCGTCACCGCCAGCAGCAACGACCTTAAGAGCTGAAGGCCGGGCCGGGTCGTGCGCGCTGCCTGCACCATGCGCCTGGGTGTCAGGATCAAAGGCAGGATCGCCAAGGCGAAGATATAGCGGCCCCAGGCCACCTCGATCGGCGGATAGATCTGCGAGAGATGTTTCGCCACCGTATCGAGCGACACGAAGAAGATCAGCGACAGCAGAAAGTAGCCGATACCGCGAGGGATGTTGTCCACGGATGTTCCGTCCGCGCCGGAATGGCGCCCGGACCCTGCTTAGAGCAGATCCTGTTTTGATGGAATCGCTTCGCGATGACATCAAGACGGGTGAATCTGCTCTACTCACAGATGGAGAGCGGATTCACATGGTTAGATGAAACCGTCAAGCGGTTCCATCTAACCATGACCCGCTCTCGCACGGGCGTCGACGGCACGACACACTTGCCATCTGACCAGCAAACCAAGCTAGAGTGCGCGCCCCTTGGGGACTTTGGAGTCGAGGCGGTGGAAAACGATATCGACGTGCTGGTGGTGGGCGCCGGACCGGTCGGCCTGTTCATGGCATGCGAACTGGTGCGCCACGGCGTCAGGGTTCGCATCGTCGACAGCGCCGACGGTCCGACAACGCTCTCCAAGGCGCTCGCGGTTCACGCCCGAACCATGGAGATCTTCCAGGATATCGGCATCGCCGATCAGGCGATCGCCAACGGCGTCATTCTGCACGGCGCCGGCATGTACTCGAACGGCAAGTGCATCGCCTCGCTGGTCATGGACGAACTCGATTCGCCGTTTCCCTACATCTTGAGCCTGGAGCAAAGCAAAACCGAACAGATCCTGAGCGACCATCTGGCGAGCCTGGGCGGCCGCGTCGAGCGCGCGACCACGATGACCGCCATCGATCAGGACGACACCGGAATCACGGCGACGATCGAACACGACGGCGTCGCGCAGACGGTGCGCGCGGCCTGTCTGGTCGGCTGCGACGGTGCCCACAGCACGACGCGCCACGCACTGGGCCTGGAATTCCACGGCGATGCCTTTCCACAGACCTTCTTGCTGGCCGATGTGAAGCTGGACTGGGACCGGCCGGACGACGAGCTGACCATGAGTTTGGCCGATCAAGGCATCCTCTTCGTCGCGCCGCTGGCCGGCGGCCGTGCCCGGGTCATTGCCGACGAGGCCGACGAGGCAAGCGAGGTGACCCTCGACATGGTGCAGGCGATCATCGACCAGAGAGCGCCGGTCAGCGGCAAGGTGAGCAACCCCGCGTGGATGGCGACGTTCCGCATCAGCGAACGACAGGTCGATCACTACCATGTCGGTCGCGTGTTCCTTGCCGGCGATGCCGCGCACATTCACAGCCCGGCCGGCGGCCAGGGCATGAACACCGGCATCCAGGACGCCTACAACCTGGCCTGGAAGCTCGGCCTTGCGATCCAAGGGCGGGCCACCGAAGCGCTGATCGAAAGCTACAACGGCGAACGCCATCCAATCGGCGCTGCCGTGCTGCGCGGTACCGGCTTCGCCACGCGGGCGATTACCCTGCGCAACCCCGTGGCCCGCCACCTGCGCGACAAACTCGCCGGTCTTTTGACCAGCAT